>DAHWTK010000009.1 GCA_027328825.1 Nitrospirota bacterium | reverse complement strand
ATAGGCACCATCCATTCATTTCTGCTGGACATGCTGCGCTCCTGGCCGCTTGAGGCGGGCCTGCCTGCGGACTTCGAGATACTGCCGGAAACCGACCTCCTGCTCCGGCGCGAAGAGACGGTGGACGAGGTCTTGAGGCTGGTTGAGGGAGGCGCGCTCCAGGAAGAATTCGGGATGCTCTACATGGCCGGGTATGACATAAAAAAAATACGCCGGCTTGCAGACCTCTCCCTTGAGAAGCGGGGCCTTGTAGCGCGCGCGCGACGGGATCTTGGCGGTCTGGGGCGAAAGATTGAAAAAACCGCCTCCATGCTGCGCGAGATGGCAGATTCCGGGGCCGTGCAGACACTGGCCCGGCAGGCCCTTGAGCTTATCCCGGAGATACTGGACGACGAGACAGCCGAATCCCTGGGCCTTCTGGCGGCCCTGAAGAAGCCGGACGAACTGCCGGGGGTATTCGATAAGATAAAGGGATTTTTTTATACGGGAAAATACACCAAGCTGGACAATATTCCGCCTGCGAAAAAAATTTTTATCGAAGCCTACGGGAAAAAAGACCCCGACCGCAGACGGGAGCGCTGGGAGGAGGTTTATACCGGGCTCCGGGAGTCTTTTTCCGGCCTTTCGCTTCTTTACGATTCACTCGTCTCGGAAAGTGCGCTGTCCGCGTTCCTCTCGCTATCGCGGCTCTCCGAAGAGGTCTACAGAAAGATGTGCCTGCGGGACGGCTTCATAGACTTCGAGGACATAGAGATATATGCGCTCAGGCTGCTTGACTCTCGTCCGGACATCCGCCTGCCGAGGCACCTGCTGGTTGACGAGTTCCAGGACACCTCGCGGATACAGTGGGAACTTCTTTTAAAAATCGCGGTGGAGCAGTTTTCCGGCGAAGGAACTGAAGGCCCCCATTCCCCGACCTTCTTCGCCGTCGGCGACGCAAATCAGTCGATATACCGCTTCAGGAAGGCAGAGGCGCGGCTGACGGAAGATGTGCGCAGTATGATGGAAGAACGCATCACTCCCGGGAAAAGAGACTTCCCGATGCTCGATATAAACTTCCGGAGCGCGCCTGAGATAATAAAATTTACGGACCAGGTCTTCGTGCCGCTACTGGGCGAAAAATACGGGGGAGGCCGGGCGGTAAGGGATTTTAAAGGGAGCGTGAGGCTGAGACTTTCCGACGATGAGCCGCGCGCGCTTGCGGAAGAGGTTACGGATGCGCTCCGGCTCGATGTGGAGATTGGCGGAAAAGTCCGGAGGGCGCGCCCTGGCGACATGGCCGTCCTTATACAGTCCAGGGGCAGGCTGAAAAACTACGAGCGGGCGCTGAGGCAGTGCGGCATACCATTCCAGGTATCAGGCGGCACCGGCTTTTTCCTGCAGGACGAGGTCAGGGCGGCACTTGCAGTCCTGAAATATCTTGAAAATCCGTCCGATACCTTTTCGCTCCGCATGGCCCTCGCGTCCCCGGTTTTCGCCGTCCCGGAGGGGCTTTTGCCGTCGTTTGCGGATAAAGACCCCATCGCCTGGCTTGCCGCGTCTGGCCGGGCCGAAGCCGCGGAGCTTCTGGTGAAGTGGCGCGAGGCGGCAAGCACCATGCCGCTTCCTGAGCTTGTGGATTGTATCGTAAGCTTCACCCTCCACAGGGTCGGCGGCCCGCAGGCGGTTTTCAACTTAGAAAAACTCTCGAATCTATCACGCGAGTTCAGCCGGTATGCCGGAAGCGGCCTGTCGGCAGGCTGCGGGGGCCTGCACGACTTAATGAAATGGGTGCGGGATTACAGAAAGGGCGCAGACCTGCCCTCCGCGGACGCGCGCGCAGGCATACAGGCATCCGGGGACGAAGGCTCGGATTACCTGACCCTCATGACAATTCACTCCGCCAAGGGGCTTGAATTCCCGGTGGTCTTCCTGCCCGGGATGAGCGCGTACACCAGGAACGACAACGAGAACGTCCTGTTCGGCCATCCGGGGGAGGACACTCCTCTTGCCATGCGGACGGAATCGCTGCTTGCGGAGAACAGGGATTACCAGACGCTCAAAGACAGCGAGGCTACTGAGAGGGCAATGGAGAAGATTAGGCTTTTTTATGTCGCGGTAACGAGGGCGCGGGATCACCTGGTAATGCTATCCGACACGGAAAAACCAAGAAGGGAGACCTTCCTTGGTATGCTTACAGACCGGGAAGTTCGCCAGTCTCCTCCGCCGGAATGTCTGTTCCCGAACGGCTTTTCAGGAGATGTTCCTGAATATGACTATCCGGAGCCCGGTCCCATCTTCCGTGAAAGGGCGGGTGGCGAAGAAGCATTCGTTCTTCCTCTGGCAGGAGGGGGTTTAAAAACCGGGCATAAAATGCCGCCTCCGGAGCATCTCGCCCCACTGCCGGATAGTCCGGGGATGCGGTTTATATCGCCCAGTTCGCTTGCGGATTACGCGTTTTTAAAAGACGCCGGACACCCCGGGGGTTCAATGTCTGTCGGCAGGCTCGTGCACGAGGCGCTTGAATCCTACGGAAAAACGGGAAGTTATACCATTAAAGCACTGGCGTCATTTGGCCGGTCATCCGCAAAAGAGGTCGACGAAGCGGAAAAAATACTCGTTAATTTACTATCCATACCGCATATAAAAGAGCTTTTTTCAGCGCCCGCCTACCACGAGCTTCCGCTCATTTTCAGGGCCGGGGGCGGAATAATATACGGTTTTGCCGACCTCGTCATCGTTGAAGGCGACGCGGCCAGGGTAATAGATTTCAAGACCGGCATGGCGAATGTCCCGGAAGATATATGCGTGCGCGCATACGGGCCGCAGCTTGAGGCGTATGCGGAGGTTGTCCGGGCGTTATTCGGCGCTAAAGTTGTTAAAAAATATATTTTAATCGCTGAAACGGGCAAATTACTGTCCGCATAGCTTTTCCCCTTTACCAAATCGCGTTTTTCTGGCATATAAATATAAAGTTTTGACTTTCTTGTCCCGTTTTTGTATATTTCGGATTTGTCCGTTTTCTTTTGTCTGAAAACAAATTGAAGTATAATGAGAACTTGGAGCTTTTAAACGGGGAGGAATTATGGCTATCAGAGTTGGTATAAACGGTTTCGGGCGCATCGGCAGGAATGTCTTCAGGGCTGCTTACGGGAACACGGATATAGAATTTGTCGCGGTTAACGACCTTACGGATTCCGCGACGCTCGGGCATCTCCTGAAGCACGACTCCGTACACGGCACATTCGGAGCGGACGTGAAGGTAAAGAAGGACTCGATACTGGTCGATGGACGGGAGATAAAGGTGCTGGCCCAGACAGATCCGGCGAAGCTCCCGTGGAAGGATATGGGCGTGGATGTCGTAATCGAGTCCACTGGCCGTTTCGCGGACAAGGCCGGGGCCGGCAAACACCTGGAGGCCGGGGCTAAGAAGGTCGTTATATCGGCGCCGGCAAAGGAGCCGGACATCACAATCGTCCTGGGCGTGAACGAATCCCAGTACGACAGGAAGAAGCATCATATCATTTCGAACGCCTCCTGCACGACGAACTGCCTCGCCCCGCTTGCGAAGGTGATAGACGACAACTTCGGCATAGTCAAGGGCCTTATGACCACCGTCCACGCCTACACGGCAGACCAGCGTCTCCAGGACTCCCCGCACAAGGACTTGCGGCGCGCCAGGGCCGCGGGCGTATCCATGATACCCACGACAACCGGAGCCGCGCGCGCGATAGGCCTGGTGCTCCCGCACCTGAAGGGAAAGCTCGACGGCTTCTCCATGCGCGTCCCGACGCCAAACGTGTCCATTGTGGACCTGGTTGCGGAGGTAAAGAAGCCGACGACAAAAGAGGAAGTAAACGCCGTCCTGAAGGCGGCGGCGAAAGGGCCGCTCAAAGGAATCCTGGCATATTCCGAGGAGCCGCTCGTTTCCATCGATTTGAACGGGAACCCAAACTCCTCCATCGTCGATTCTCAGCTTACGACGGTAATGGGGGGAAATATGGTGAAGACTCTTTCTTGGTACGACAACGAGTGGGGCTATTCCTGCCGGCTTCGGGACCTTGTCCTGTTCATGTTCGGGAAGCTTAAAAAGAGGAGATAATCAGTAAGGGCGCATTTTATATTGCGCCCATGTATTTTGAATTGGGGGTGTACGCGCATGAACAAGATGACCATCGAAGACCTGGATATTAAAAACAAGCGGCTCTTCATACGCGTGGACTTCAACGTCCCGCTCGACGAGAACCAGAATATAACCGACGACACGCGAATCCGTTCGGCGCTGCCCACCATAAACTACGCTATAGACGGCGGGGCCATGATAATCCTGGCCTCGCACCTGGGCCGCCCCAAGGGGAAGCCGGACGCGAAATACAGCCTGCTCCCCGTGGCCAAGAGACTCCAGCGTCTGCTCGACCGTGAGGTAATATTCCTCAAGGACTGCACAGGCCCGGAGACGGAGGAAGCGGTTTCGAGGATGAAGCCGGGAGATGTCGTACTGCTCGAAAACCTGCGCTTCCACATCGAAGAGGAAAAGAACGACCCGGCGTTTGCAAAAAAGCTCGCGTCTCTTTGCGATTATTATGTAAACGACGCATTCGGAACGGCGCACCGCGCCCACGCCTCCACGGAGGGCATAACGCATTACGTCGATAAATCCGTCGCCGGCTTTCTCCTGAAACGCGAGGTGGACTACCTCCAGGGCGCCGTGGCGAACCCCGTCCGCCCGTTTGTGGCAATCCTCGGCGGGGCGAAGGTCTCAGGCAAGATCGGCGTTATCGAGAACCTCCAGGACAAGGTGGACAAGGTCATCATAGGCGGCGGCATGGCTTTCACGTTCATAAAGGCGATGGGTTACGAAGTCGGGGATTCGATGGTCGAGGAAGGGATGCTCGATGTCGCAAACCAGATACGCCTGAAGGCCAAGGAGCGAGGCGTAAAATTCTATCTGCCGGTGGATGGCGTTGTCGCGCAGACAATGGAGGCAGGTTCCGAGACAAAAATTGTCACGTCCCAGGAGATACCGAGGGGCTGGCGGGCGCTCGACATCGGTCCGGCATCCGTAAAGCTTTTCTCGGAGGCGCTCTCGAATGCCAAGACTATAATATGGAACGGCCCTATGGGCGTATTCGAGATGGACGCATATTCCAGGGGCACGACAGCCGTTGCGCACGCCGTCGCAGACTCATATGCTCTGTCGATTGTCGGCGGCGGAGACACGGACCTTGCCGTCCACAAGGCCGGAGAATCCGAGAACATGTCGTTTATCTCCACCGGCGGAGGGGCGTCGCTCGAGCTCCTGGAAGGCAAAGAGCTTCCGGGCCTTGCATCCCTGACGGAAAAGGCGGGAAAGTAACACCCCCTCTTATCCCCCTCTTAAGTTAAGAGGGGGAGGCGAAGCCGGGGGAGTTATGACCGGAGAAAAATGGCCAACTCCATACAAGACGTTACCGGGCGCAACTCGAAGACACGACCAGACCCGATTGCCATTATAGAAAAATACTACACCCCCGGCACTAAATCCTACGAATATATAATCCTGCACGGGCGTATGGTGGCGGACAAGGCCCTCGCAATCGCAAAGGCGGTGCATTGGCTCCCGCCGGAGATGATATTCATCGAAGAGGCGGCGCTCCTCCACGACATCGGCATTTTCATGTGCGACTCTCCGCACCTTGGCTGCGCCGGAAGCTATCCGTACATCGCCCACGGATACCTGGGCAGGCAGCTCCTCGAAGACGAAGGCTATCCCCTGCACGCGCTTGTCTGCGAGCGGCACGTCGGCTGCGGACTTAAGCTCTCGGAGATACGCGCGGCCCACCTGCCCGTTCCGGAGAGGGAGATGATGCCGATTACGACGGAAGAGGAGATAATCGCCTTCGCGGACAAGTTCTTCCCGGTGACGCCGGAGAGGATGCTGACAGAGCAGAGCCTTGCGGAGGCGCGGGAGATGGTCGCGGCCTTCGGCGAACGGTCCCTTAAGACCTTCGACCGTTGGGCGGCGAAGTTCGGAATTAGTTGACTGCCATTCCCGCGAAAGCGGGAATCCGGGAATTTCAATAACTCAAAGGCGGATTCTTTACTCCGTTCAGAATGACATCAAGGCCCCACTAATGCTTCCCCTCACCGAATACATAAAAATTTTCACCGCGCTCGTCTCGATAGTAGACCCTGTTGGGGCCATACCGATACTCGTGGGCCTGACCGAGGGCATGGCCGATAGCGAGAGGAAGAACATTGCCCGCGTAACCGGCCTTTCCGTTGGGGCGATACTTGCCGGTTCGGCCCTTTTCGGCAGGATTATCCTCGGATTCTTCGGCATCAGCATCGGCTCTTTCAAGATAGGCGGCGGGATAATAATACTCCTCATGGCGGTGTCCATGATGCAGGCGCGTTATGCCCCGGCGCGGCAGACGGCGGAAGAATACCAGGAGGCGGAGGAGAAAAAAAGCATAGCGGTCGTGCCGATAGCCATGCCGCTTCTTGCCGGCCCAGGCGCAATCTCGGCTGTAATAGTCTATTCGCAGTCCCCTTATGAACCCCTGCACATCGCTATCATAGTATTCATCTGCCTGCTTGTAGCCTTGCTGACATGGGTGATCCTTCGCGCGGCAGCCAAGGTAAGCCGCGTCATGAGCAGAACGGCTATAAACGTCGTAACGCGCCTCATGGGACTTCTGCTCGCGGCTATCTCCGTGGAACTTATCACCGGCGGCCTGGCCCAGATTTTCCCGACCCTGACAAAATAATCCCGTCAGAAAAGATTCCTTTTGCTATACTTTCATTTATGAAATTCGTGCTGCGCGCCGTCATATTCATAGCCGCCGTCTGCGCCCTCATGCCCGCATATGCGAAAGCCCATGGGGTATTCGAGACCCAGGCCGAGCAGAACGAGATACTGAAATACTCGAAGGTGGACGAGAAACTGGGTTCGACCATACCCGAAGGGCTGGTGTTCAGAGACGAGATGGGCAGGCCTTTCAGGCTCGGCGATTATCTCAAGGACAAACCCGTGCTCCTGACACTCAACTACTACGAGTGTCCCATGCTCTGCCCGATAATCCTGAATAACCTCGCCCGGACGATGGAACGGATTGGCGGTATCACGCCGGGCAAGGACTTCAAGCTCCTGACTGTAAGCATCAATTCGGATGGCACTCTGCCGGACGCGCGCGACAGGGCCGAAGAGACGTACAGGATGCTCTCGCAATACAAGGACGCCCGTTCCTGGTGGCCGTTCCTGCTGGGGGACGAGCAGAACATTCGGGCGCTTACGGACTCCGTCGGGTTCCATTTTAAAAAACTCGGCCCGGACAATTTCGCACATCCCTCCGTGCTTGTAGTGCTAGCTCCCGGCGGCAAGGTATCGAGATATCTCTACGGCGTAACCTACTCTCCCAGGGACTTGAGGCTTGCGCTTATCGAGGCGTCAAAAGGAAAAATCGGGGCGTCGGAGGTGCTGAACAGGCTGTTTCTTTTCTGCTATCACTACGACCCCGCAGGCAAGAAATACCAGCTCCTTGCGCTAAACGTCGCAAAGCTCATCGGCGGTTTCACGATACTCAGCCTGGCGGCCATTTTCGGCATCCTCTGGCTTACGGGGCGGAGGAGAAAGACGGATGAATAACGTCCCGATGGCCTTCGGAGCCGCTTCGCACGTGGCCACGGAAGTGGACAACGTATTCATCTTTATCCTCGTCATTACCGCGTTTTTCTTCGTCACAACACAGGGCGCGCTGATATATTTCGTTATAAAATACCGGCACAGGAAGGGCCAGCCGGATATGGCCACATCCTCGGTCATAACAAACCGTTTTCTGGAAGGGATATGGATAGGTGTGCCGAGCCTTGCGGTCGCGGCCATTTTCTTCTATGGATATACGGTCTGGGAAAATATGCGCACGGTGCCGAAGAACGCCGAGGAGATAAACGTAACGGCAAGGCAGTGGCTCTACCAGTTCCAGTATCCGGACGGGCGGAAGTCCATAAACGAAGTCCGGGTGCCGGTGGGCCAGGCGGTAAAGTTTAACCTGACATCCGCGGACGTCCTGCACGGTTTTTATCTGCCCGCCTTCCGCATAAAGCAGGATGCAGTCCCGGGCAGGTACACGTACGTGTGGCTGCGGGCGGCAAACCCCGGAAGCTACGACATATTCTGCACGCAATACTGCGGCGTGGGCCATTCGCAGATGCGGGCGAAACTCATCGTCATGCCCCGGGCGCAGTATCAGCAGTGGTACCGCCAGGAGACGGCGAGCGCCGAGAAGGTGCTGCCGCTTGCGGACGAGGGGAAGGCGGTGGTGCAGAGGCTCGGATGTCTCGCCTGCCACTCAACCGACGGCAGTGTGAAGGTCGGGCCTACATGGAAAAACCTGTATGGGAGCCGCGTGCTGCTTGAGAGCGGGAAGACGGTCACAGCCGACGATAATTACATCAGGACCAAGATACTCGACCCTGCGGCGACGACCGTCAAGGGATTTCCCAAAGTCATGCCGACATTCAAGGGCATAATAAAAAACAACGAGATAACAGCCGTGATAGCTTATATTAAGAGTCTGAAATGAAAAATTACTTAAACGAGACCCGAGGCCTTTCCTCGTGGATATTCACGCTCGACCACAAACGGATAGGGATTATGTATCTGTGCATAATCCTCTTCTTTTTCCTGGTCGGCGGGGTGTTCGGCCTGCTCGTGCGGCTGGAACTCCTGAGGCCCAACAACTGGCTGATGTCCAGCCAGACTTATAATGAGATGTTCACCCTGCACGGGGTGATTATGATATTCCTTTTTGTCATCCCCATCATACCATCCGCGCTCGGGAATTTTTTCGTTCCGCTTTTAATCGGCGCTAGGGACGTTGCGTTCCCGAGGCTTAATCTCTTCAGTGTCTGGCTTTTCGGGGCGGGCGTCCTTGTCGTAATCGCCTCCTTCTCCCATCCTATTGACACAGGCTGGACATTTTACACTCCATATTCCGCGAGGACCGCCGCAGCCGTTACCATACTTGTCGGCGGAATATTCCTGATGGGCATGTCCACGATATTAACCGCGCTTAACTTCATCGTTACCATACACAGGCTCCGCGCGCCGGGAATGACGTGGTTTCGGCTCCCGCTTTTTATCTGGGGCATTTATGCGACCAGCATAATAAACATAATCGCCACGCCGGTTGTCGGCATGACGTTCATACTCCTGGTGGCGGAGAGGATTTTCGGCATAGGTTTTTTTGACCCTGCCAAGGGCGGAGACCCGCTCCTTTTCCAACATTTTTTCTGGTTCTATTCGCACCCCGCCGTATACGTCATGATACTACCCGCGATGGGCATTATAAGCGAGATAATACCGGTATTCTCCAGGAAGCCCATATTCGGCTACAAGGCGATAGCCTATTCCTCTCTCGCCATCGCCTTCTCGGGTTTTCTCGTCTGGGGCCATCACATGTTCGTTGCGGGGATGTCCAACGCCGCGGACATATTCTTCTCTTTCTTCACGTTCTCAGTCGCAGTCCCGACCGGCATTAAAGTCTTCAACTGGATAGCGACTATGTACAAAGGGTCGATTCATCTCGATACGCCCATGATATATGCGCTGACATTTATTTTCTCCTTCATCATAGGGGGGCTAACGGGGCCGTTCCTTGGCGCGCTGGCCACGGACGTTCCTCTGCACGATACGTATTTTGTCGTGGCGCACTTCCATTACACGATGATGGGCGGGACAGTCATGGGGCTATTCGCGGGACTTCACTACTGGTATCCCAAGATGACCGGGAAGATGTTGAACGAGAAGACGGCCAAGGTCGCCTGGGCGCTGGTATTCGTGGGTTTCTTCGTAACGTTCTTCAACATGTTCATACTCGGTATGCGCGGGATGCCGCGCAGATGGGCCACCTATCCGCCCAGGTTTCAGACCGAGCACATAATATCCACGGTAGGCTCCTGGATACTTGCGGCCGGCATTGTGATAATGTTCTATAATTTCATCAGATGCCTCAAAAAAGGCGAAAAGGCCCCGCCCAACCCCTGGGGCGGGCGCACGCTCGAATGGCAAGTGCCGTCTCCACCGCCGACAGAGAACTTCAGCGAGATACCGGTTATAACCGACTGGCCGTACAGTTATCCGAAAAGGGAAGAGTGATGGGCGAACCGGAAAAGGACTGGGAGCAGAAAAACCCCGTTTTCGTGCTGGAGACATCGAAGCTCGGCATCTGGACATTCCTTGCCACGGAACTCCTGCTCTTCGGCGCGCTCTTTACGGTTTATACAATATTCAGGATAAAATACCCGGAGCTTTTCTACGCCCAGCACTTAAGGCTTAACCGTATAATGGGTTTTGCGAATACGATAGTTCTTATATGCAGCAGCCTGAGCGTCGCCATAGGCATCGCGGGTATAAGGAGAGGAAAGGCGGGGGTGCTGAAAGTCGCCCTTGTCGTTACCCTCATACTCGGCGGAGCCTTTCTGGTGATAAAGGGTTTCGAGTATAAAGAGCATTTCGAGCGAGGGGAATTTCCCGGCACGAACATATTTTTCTCGCTCTATTACGTGATGACGGCCATACACGCCCTTCACGTCGTGGCCGGAATGTCCGCGCTCGCATACTGTCTCATACGGACTGCCCGGGGAGATTTCTCAACCGAATATGCGGTCCCGGTCGAGATTTCGGGCATTTACTGGCATTTTGTAGACCTCATTTGGATATATCTCTTCCCCATGCTGTACCTGATGGGATAAGACGCGGGTTAAGACGTGAGCGAACAGGCGCGGGTTAAAGAACAGGGAATGGGGGCATACAGGACGTATATTTTTGTCTGGGCGGCGCTTCTTTGCCTCACGGTTATTACCTGGGCGGTGTCTTATCTACAACTCGGGTTGTTCAACGCCGTAGTGGCGCTTACCATCGCCTCAGTCAAGGCCTCGCTTGTGGCGCTTTTTTTCATGCACCTGAAATCCGAGAAGAAGCTTGTCTGGACATTCGCCCTGCTGCCACTGGGTTTCCTTGCGCTTCTTATCCTGGGCACCCTGACGGACGCGCTGTTCAGGTAACGCGGCTGTCCCATGTATGGGTTAAAACGCCTGATAAACCAGGCGGCTACGGCGTTTTTCGCTGAAGGAGGTTCTCATGCTCGGTAAAACCACCCTCGGAGTTTTCTTTACCCTGCTCATATGGGGCAACCTTGTTGCCGGAATGAAGGCAGGGCTTGGATGCCCGGACTGGCCGCTCTGCCACGGGAGTATTCTGCCGCCCTTTAACCTCGACACCTACATGGAATACGGCCACAGGGTAATAGCATCAATCGCAACAATACTCCTTGTATGGCTCTCCTCAAGGCGTCTCAAGAGCTACCGCGGCGCCGCCAAGGCCGTTCCCGCGGCGGCAATAGGGCTTATAGCGCTGGAGATACTTCTGGGCGGGTTCGTGGTGCTTTTGGGCCTGCCGGTCCAGCTTACCACTATTCATTTCATGGTAGGGCTTTGCATGTTTACGCTGGTCCTATATATGGCGATTTTCGATGGACGCAGGTTGGAACCTGCATTTTCGGCATCCGGGACGGCCGGGTTTCTTCTGGGGCTGGGTGCGCTCGTGTTTTTCCAGGCATCCCTTGGCGCATATGTGAGACACTCCGGCTCCGGGCTTGCATGCCCGGACTTCCCGTTATGCAAGGGCATGGTGCTCCCCCTGCTTTCCGACCCGAGAGTACTCGCACAATATTCCCACAGGCTCTCGGCATATCTTATTCTTGCAACCGTCCTGGTTTTTTATATATACGCCCTTGTCGGCATCGGAAACGAAAAATTCAGGAAAGGTGCGCTGCTTATACTCGGCCTTGTGGCGGCCCAGATAATTACCGGTGCGGTTGTAGTATTCTCAAGGCTTTATTTTGCGGCAACGGCGGTCCACCTGGCGATAGCCCTGCTGATTATCGTGGTCATAGGCCGATTATGGGCGGACGAGGCAGTTGCCGGCTCCGGAGCCAGCGAAGCCCTGCCATGAGAGAAATCTGATATGAAACTGAAATTTTCGAGGCATCTGCTCAGCGTCATGAAGCCCGGCATCGCCTCCGCCTCCGCCCTGGCGTCCCTCGCCGGGATGTCTATGGCCGGCCGGGGACTGCCATCGGCAGGTCGGGTTTTATTGACGCTTTCCTGCATTATTGCAGCCGTATGTGGCTCCGGGCTGGTAAATGTGCTGCTTGAACGGAAAACGGACGCGCTGATGCCCAGGGTGGCGCACAGGGGACTGGCGCTCGATGTCCTTGGAGTCAGGACAGACTGGGTTATTGCCGCAATGCTTGTCGCATCTTCCCTTATTGTTTCCTGGTTGTTTATAAACCGCACAGTTTCGCTAATTATCGCCTCCGCGGTCGTGCTTTACGTTGTTTTTTACACCCTTTATCTCAAGAAAAACTCGCCTTTCGGCACCGTGCTGGGAGCCGTCCCCGGAGCCCTTCCGGCACTTGCGGGATATGCGGCGGTTGACCCGAAAACAGGCCCCGGAGGCTGGATACTTTTCACTGTGCTTATTGTATGGCAGCAGCCTCATTTCCTTGCCCTCGCCCTGAAATACCGGGACGAATACGCTTCCGCCGGTTTTCCGGTAATGCCCGTTCGCATGGGGGAGAAATATACCAGGGCCTCTCTCCTTATGTACGCATCCGCCCTGCTGCCCCTTACGCTCTCGCTTGCATGGCTCGGTTTCTGCACGACGATATTCGGCCTTGCGGCATTTGCCTCCGGGACGCTGTTTCTTGCATTTGCATGGTCTTCCGTTATAAAAAACAGGGGGTTCGGAAAAATTTTCGCGATATCCATCATATATCTCGTAGTGCTGCTCGCAGCCCTGGTGATAGACCAGAAGTTCGGCCTTAAAAATCATAATTTGACAGGGCCGCCTTTTTTGTTAAACTAAATATAGTAAGAAATTTTTTAGCGGCTGTCGATTCCTTAAAGCAGCGTTTCAAGAGATATTACCTCGGAAGTCCCACTGATTCCTCGCAGAAATCCGCATCAAAACCCGCTGACAACCGCATAAAACCTATGGAAATAAATACCCTCTGTCATTCTGTCATGACCTGCGACTTCGCCGGGGGCGGCTTATGATGGAAGGCGGGATGGAGATAGCCTTTTTCGGGTCGAGCAGGCCTTTCGCATGTCATGACGGAGCGGCGGCATACTATCGCGGGATAATCCGCGCCTTGCATGAGCGTGGCCACAGGATTACGCTTTACGAGCCGGGCACGATGACAGGTCAGGGGCGCATGTACCGAAACCAGCCGACCGGCAGCCGCCCAACCGATCGGGAATCCGCCGTGCTCGTATATCCGCCGAATGAAGAAGGTGCGCGCCGTGCGATTAAAATCGCGCGTGAGGCGGATATACTGATTAAAGTCTCAGGCAGCAACCTGGGGCAGGCGGAGCAGCTCGAAGCTTGGCTCGAAGAAGCGGTGCTGATTGCAAAAAAGAATGGGGCGAAGGCCGTTTTCTGGGATATTGACGCCCCGGCGACCCTCGAACGTCTGCGGCGGAATGACAAAGACCCGTTCAGGCGTCTTGTGCCGGAATTCGATTATATATTCACGTATGGGGGCGGGACGCCCGTCATAAAGGGATACAGGGAACTGGGCGCAAAGTCCTGCATGCCGATATACAACGCGCTCGACCCGTCAACGCATTACCCTGCGCCCTGCGACCCGCGGTTCCGGGCGGATATGTCTTTTCTTGGAAACCTTCTTCCGGACATCGAGGCCGGGGTGGAGGAATTTTACCTCCGCCCGGCGCGCCTACTTGGATACAAATCTTTTGTGCTGGGCGGTAACGGATGGGAAAAGAAGGCGAAGCCGCCGAACGTACGCTATGTGGGGAATGTCAAGCCTTTTGATAAGAACGCATTCAACTGCTCCGCGAAAGCGGCGCTTACTGTCTGCCGGACGGGCGCGGCGCTCGCAGGTTATTCGCCGCCGGCGCGCGTATTCGAGGCGGCGGGCGCGGGCGCGTGCATTATAACCGACCCCTGGGATGGCATGGAAATGTTCCTTGAGCCAGGCAGGGAAATACTAGTGGCAAAAGACGGAAAAGAGGTGGCGGAGATACTTGCATCGCTGAGCCCGGACGACGCCAGGGAGATCGGGCAGGCCGCGCTCTCGAAGGTTCTGGCCCAGCATACCTATGCGCACCGGGCGGCGCAGTTCGAGATGGTCTTCGGCCAAGGGGGCAGGGAGGTAGCGAAATGCGCATAGTCATCCTCGGACATTCAATAACGTCTTCCTGGGGCAACAGCCACGCAGTCGCCTATCGATGTCTGGCTCGTGAGCTTTCGGGGCTTGGGCATGAAGTCCTGTTCCTGGAGCGGGACCTGCTGCAACATGCAAAGAACCGGGATATGCCAAGGCCCCCCTCCTGCCGCGCGTGTCTTTACGGCTCCGTAGCGGAACTGAGGGAGAGATTTTTTGACGACATAAGGACTGCCGATTGCGTTATAGTCGGCTCTTATGTGCCGGAAGGCGCAAAGGTTGGCGAACTCATAACCTCCGCCGCGAGTGGCGTGACGGTTTTTTACGACCTGGACGCTCCGGTTACGCTCGCGCGCCTGAAGGAGGGCAGGTGCGGCTACCTTAACCGGAAGCTCGTAAGGAACTATTCCATCTATATATCTTCCACGTCGGGGCCGATACTTGAGAGGTTCGAGCGGGAGTTAGGCTCTCCGATGGCCCGTCCGCTTTACTGCCCAGCCGATACGGAGAACTACTACCCGGAGGCCGTAACCGACCGCCGTATCTGGGACATGGGGTATATGGGGACATACAGTTCGGACCGCCAGAAACCACTCGAGGAACTTATGCTGAGGGCCGCGAGGAAACTCAAGACCAGGACGTTCGTTGTTGCCGGGCCTCAGTATCCGGAAGATATAACCTGGCCTGTTAACCTCCAGAGATTGGAGTACCTGCCGCAGGACATGCACAGGAGGTTTTATAATTGCCAGAAATTTACATTGAATATTACCCGCGCCGACATGAAAAAGGCCGGATATTCACCGCCGATGCGCCTGTTTGAAGCGGCGGCATGCGGCACGCCTATCATAAGCGATCTGTGGGAAGGCTTAAGCGAGATATTCGAGCCAGGGAGGGAGATTCTTATCTCGCGTTCCGCAGAGGAGACAATGGACTACCTGCTGTATACGCCGGAGCGGGAAAGGGTGAAACTGGGAATAAAGGCAAGGGAGCGAGTCCTCGGTTTCCATACCGCCGCGCACAGGGCGAAAGAACTTGAAAATTACATCAACGAGGTGTCGGGCGCGGCGCGGCTTCCGAAGGCGGGGTAATGAGGCGGACCTTTGCGAGCGTCAGCGAGGCAGAGGCTCCGGCTGCATCGTCGATGCATTCTTCGCAAAGGCAGGTTCTATAACGTCGGCAACTGGGACTCCACCCTTTCCTTGAGTTCGCCCAGCATATAAGCGGTTATATTCCGTATCTTTTTCTCCGGCAGGAACATCATGAACGGCTTCGGCCCGATGAATATCTCCCTGCTCGTGACAAGCACCGCTCCGCCAAGGTTCGTAAACAAAAACTCGTGCTTTGAAAACAGCCCGAATTTCCTGGCAAACCATACAATGCGGTCATGCTGCACTACACATTCCACCACGGGCCTTATGGACAGGGGCAGAACCCAGGGCCTGATGCTGAGCGACAGCCTCTGGCCCTCGGACATGAAATAGCCTTCCGCTTTTGCATCCCTCCTCACGGACCGGCACCATTCGTTCCAGCAGGCAAGGTCGGTGAAGATGTCCCAGACGCGCTCCATCTCCGAGAATATAGTCACGGATTCGACTATTTCCATCGATTACAGTATATCACACCCTTACAGGCATCAGCATGATGGATATACCCTGGTTGTAGAAATAGCGCTGGACGGCGAATATGGTGTAGTTGTGGAGCATTTGCGTGAATATGCCGGGGTCCGGAAAGACAAGCTGGCCTCCGAAGAAGGTGGAGTTCGGGAAGCGGTCTATAATCCCGGGGGAGAGTTTGGATATTTCGCCAACGACGTCGGTCCCGAAAGAGGAAAAGCCTTCGGCGTAAAGGCCGTGGTTGCGGGCAAGTTTCATGTATTTCTCCAGGTCTTCGCCAACCCGCTTCTTAAGGGCGTCCAGCTCCTGGGCGCCCTTGAACGTGCCGGCATCGACCACGCCCACCTCGATAAAAGCGAAGTTCCTGTATACCCCCCCGAACTGGCGGATTACGTTTAAGAACGTATGCAGACCCAGTCCGTTATAGCCACTCACGAGCAGGATTGCCGTTTTCCCCGCCGGGTCGAACGCGGGCGCCGATGCCGGTGTTTTCGCAGATGTTTCTTCCAGACCGTATCCCGCCGCCTCTACCAGCGTATCCAGCCTCTTCAGGAGTTTGGCGGTATTCTGATAATGGCTTCTTATGAGAAACGCAAGGCCGATAAGAACACACGTTATGACTATAGTTATCCAGCCGCCTTCGGTGAATTTAAGCACTACAACGGTGATAAGTATGAATGAGGTCAGGGAAAACCCGAGGCCGTTTATAAAAAGCTTCTTTCTCCAATGTTCTGCCCTTCCGCGTTCGAGCCACCAGTGCCGCACCATGCCGAGCTGGGAGAGCGAGAATGTTATGAAGACGTTTATGGAGTATAGCACGACGAGGAAATCGACCGAGCCTCTGGCAATCGCCATCATCATGAAGGCGGCAACGCCCATTATTAAAATGCCCTTTTGCGTGACAAGCCTGTCGGAAAACGCCGCGAATTTTGTCGGGAACCACCGATCCAGCGCCATGTTGGCCAGTACCCGGGGGCCGTCCAGAAATCCCGTCTGGGCCGCGACCAGAAGCAGGATTGCCTCCGAGAGCAAAGTTACAATCATTAGGACATATCCCCCGGTGCCCCAGTTCCTTGTAATGGATGCATAGAGCACGGCGTTCAGAGTCTTGCCTTCCACGTGTTTTACGTTAAAGAGAAGATAGGCAATCATCAGACCCAGTACCATGAACGAAAGCGAGAAGGCCATGTATCTCATGGTGTGTTTGCCGGTCTTTACTTTCGGCTCCCGGAGTATGGGCAGGCCGTTGCTTACCGCCTCGATGCCGGTATAAGTGCCCGCGCCCATGCTGTACGCCCTGAGGATGAGGAATATCATTCCGAATGTTCCCAGGGCTGACTGCGTATTTCGCACGTCCTTGCCTGTCGCGGCGAACATTGCGGGGAACGAGCCTGCGTTATGCGCCAACGCATATACGATGAAAAAGACGTGGGTGACGATGAATATCATGAACAGGGGCACAAGCGGCAGGACGGACTCCTTGACGCCCCGCATGTTCATGACAGTCATGAAAAAAAGCGCCGCGAATGCGAAATAGAGCTTGTACGGAAGCCAGGCCACCGGGAGAAAACTGAAGATATAATCCGCGCCGGAGGCTATGGAAAGTGTAATTGTGAGGACGTAGTCAATCAGGAGGGCGGAACCGGACAACATGCCCGCGGTGGGGGAAAGGAGCTTTGTCGCCACGAGGTATCCGCCGCCGCCCGAGGGGAAAAGCTCTATTATCTGCGAATAGCTGGTGCTGATTATGAATACGGTGATGACGGAGGCGACGGCCACGAAGACGGCAAGATGCACATTGCCCTCGAGTGCGCGGAATGCCTCTTCCGGGCCGTAGGACGAAGACGATAGCCCGTCCGCGCCCAGGCCCACCCAGGCGAAGAAGGCTATAAGGGAGACGTTGTGGAAGATACGCGGGTCGTAGATGTCGCGCGCGCCGCCTATGACGATCCTTTTCAGGCGCTCGAACATGGGATTATTCTACCTCCAAAAAAAAACCGCCGGGCGAACCGGCGGCTTTACAGCGGCGCGAAATCTGCGCCGCATACGTGCCCTGGTTGCTCTCCAAATGCCTGCGAGGTTAGCTGCCGGGCTCAGGCTTGGCAGTGCCTTATCCCATCCAGGAGCGCCCGAATAAACCGGGCGGGCAGGAAGGAAATTCGCCCCGTGTTGCTTTTTGGGTCCCCCGCATCCGCCGCATTGGCGGATTTAGGCCGCAATCTTTTAGCGGAAAGTAAAATAATCCCGTTTTACCGGGTTGTCAAGGAAATTTTAGAACGTCATAACCTCCCTGTCCATAGCGAGATCCACAAGCGTCTGCGCGCCGGCTATCTCGGTATTGGGAAGCAGATCCTCCTTCTTTACGTCGAACTGTATGGCGCAGGGCGTGCAGATGTAAAACTTCTGCCCCATCTCGACCAGGGAAGCCAGGAGGTCCTTGATCGGCGGGAACGCCTTCTGCTCCTTTATGGTCTCGGCAAAACCTTTCTTTACCAGAAGCGCACCTTCGTTTATGGTAAATACTATAACGTCGATGCCGTTTGCGACGGCGGTATTCGCAATTGAAAGAGCGGCTCCCGCGCGTTCCGGGGCGTCGAAGGAGTGAGTGGCCACCAAAAGCAGTTTTTTGTCCATTTGCGTACCTCCAGTTGTTCTGATATTTATAATTTTAGTTTTATACATCATTGCCGGAGATTCTGTCAATAGAAATGGTTGACTATCGACGATATTAAAAATAGAATGGATAGTTATGCCTGACAAATATCTGACTGTAATCGGCGGGGGACTTGCGGGGACGGAGGCGGCCTGGGCGGCGGCAAGGCGCGGGGTATATGTGCGCCTCTTCGAGATGCGTCCCAATGTAATGACACCAGCGCATAAGACGGGGCGTCTGGCAGAGCTGGTATGCTCCAATTCGCTCCGTTCGGCGGACCTGCACAATGCGGTCGGTCTACTGAAGGAGGAGATGCGGCGGATGGGGTCGCTTGTAATGGAGGCTGCGGATAGAACGGCAGTTCCCGCCGGGAGCGCCTTGGCCGTGGACAGGGAGGCATTCGCCGCGTACATAACAGAAGCCATCGAAGCCCATCCGAACATAGAAGTCATCCGTGAAGAGATAACGGCGGTTCCGGAACCGGTGGCGGTAATCGCCACAGGGCCTCTTACGTCCGACAGGATGGCGGACGCAATCGGGGCCATGACAGGGGCGGAACACCTGCATTTCTATGACGCCATAGCGCCGATAATCGATGCGGACTCCGTGGACATGGGTATCGCATTCCGTGCGTCCCGCTACGGCAAGGGCGGGGACGATTACGTCAACTGCCCTATGACAAAAGAAGAATACGACGCCTTTTACGACGCCCTGATGGGTGCGGAGAAGGTTCCTGCGCGCGATTTCGAGAGTATGCGCTGCTTCGAGGGCTGTATGCCTATAGAGACCATGGCGGAGCGCGGGAGGGAGACGCTGGCGCACGGCCCGATGAAGCCGGTGGGGATAACAGACCCGAAAACGGGAGCGCGGCCTTACGCAGTAGTTCAGCTGAGACGGGAAGACTACGAGGGGACGGCGTATAATATCGTCGGGTTCCAGACGCGGCTGAAATGGCCGGAACAGGGGCGCGTTTTCCGCATGATTCCGGGGCTTGGAGGCGTGAAATTTTTAAGATACGGAAGCCTCCACAGGAACACTTTTATAAACGGCCCGATGTTTCTTGAGCCGACGCTTGAGCTTAAGGGCCTCCCCGGACTTTTCATCGCAGGGCAGGTGTCGGGCGTTGAGGGCTATGTCGAGTCCTCCGCGACGGGAATACTGGCAGGGATTAACGCGGCCCGTATTATCAAGGGGTTGCAGCCGCTTGCGCCGCCGGATACGACTGCGCACGGCGCGCTCGTCACGCACCTGACGAAGACGGCCCCGTCCCGCTTCCAGCCGACGAACGTTATATTTTCCCTGTTCCCGCCGCTTGAGGAGAAGGTGCGGAAAAAGGACGAGCGGCGCGAACTCCTGGCCGCAAGGGCGCTTAGGGACCTTGAGTCCTGGAAATCGAGCCTGGAGGAAGATGACTGATTATCTTTCGAAATTTCTCAGTTATCTGAGATACGAAAAAGGCGCGTCCGAGAATACGGTCGTCGGCTACGAAAACGACATTCGGCAGTTCATGGAATACCTTAAATTGTCGGGAATGGCGGAGCCGGATTTGCCCTCGGTTGGCAACTTGGACGTCCGGGGGTTCCTGGCGAACCTGGCGAAGCGCGGGATTAAAAAATCCTCCGCCCAGAGGAAGGCTGCGTCGATAAGAAGCCTGTTCCGATACCTGTTCAGGGAAGGGATTATCGAGAAAAACCCGGCCAAGCTCGTGGCTACGCCAAGGAAAGAAAAGGCCCAGCCGATAGCCCTTTCGGTGGACGATGCGGTAATGCTTGTGGAGGCGCCGGGCGGTGATAAGCTTTCTGGTTTGCGGGACAGGGCGATACTCGAAGTATTTTATTCGGCGGGTATACGCATATCGGAGCTTGCGGGTCTTGACCGTGAGCAGGTGGACCTGCATCAAGGACTGGCAAAAGTAACCGGCAAGGGTAATAAGGAGCGGTTCGTGCCGCTTGGGAAGAAGGCGGTGGAAGCCATATCGGAATATATCGCCGCGTCGAACTCAGCGCGCGGGGCTGCGGCCTCACCATGCCCGCTGTTCCTGAACAACAGGGGGCAGAGGCTCTCCGTCAGGGGCGTCAGGCGGGTTGTCGTGAAATATGTCCGGGAGAAACGTATACAGGGAAAAGTCTCGCCGCATACGCTCAGGCATACATTCGCCACGCACCTTCTGGGGGCGGGCGCGGACCTGCGGTTGATACAGGAGATGCTCGGACACGCCTCGCTCTCCACGACGCAGAAGTACACGCATCTCGATATGGAGAAGCTTATGGAGGTATACGACAAGGCCCATCCGAGGGCGAAAGGATAACATGGAAAGCATTCACTCAACCACAATACTCTGCGTCCGGAAGGACGGCCATGTCTCCATTGGCGGAGACGGGCAGGTCACGATGGGACAGACGGTTATGAAACACAATGCAAGGAAGATACGGAAGCTGTATAATAATACGATACTTGCCGGGTTCGCGGGCGCTACGGCGGACGCCTTCACGCTTATCGAGAAATTCGAGGGCAGGATAGAGGAATACCACGGCAACATCGCGCGCGCGGCTGTCGAGCTTGCGAAGGAGTGGCGGACGAACAAGATGCTCCGCCAGCTTGAGGCGCTTCTGATTGTCGCGGACAAAGAGCATACGTTCGTCATCTCAGGGACGGGCGATGTCATAGAGCCGGAGGACGGCATAGCCGCGATAGGCTCCGGCGGCGCGTATGCGCAGGCCGCGGCCCAGGCGCTTTTCAGGCATTCTGCACTCGACGCGCAGGGCATAGTGAAAGAGGCGATGGAGATTGCGTCTAAAATCTGCATATACACGAACTCGAACATCTTGATAGAGGAGTTATAGAAATGCGGGAGCTTACCCCCAGGGAAGTAGTCGCGGAACTGGATACATATATAATAGGCCAGAATAACGCCAAGCGCGCTGTGGCCATCGCGCTTCGGACGAGGTGGCGCAGACAGCGCCTTCCCGAGGAACTGAGAGACGAGGTGGTGCCGAAGAATATCATAATGATAGGCTCCACGGGCGTTGGAAAGACAGAGATAGCCCGGCGTTTGGCGAGACTTGTGGACGCCCCGTTTGTAAAGGTGGAGGCCTCCAAATTTACGGAGGTCGGCTATGTGGGCCGGGACGTCGAGTCTATTATCCGGGACATTACGGAGCAGTCCGTGGCAATGGTGCGCTCGGAGCATTCGGATGCAGTCATGGAACGTGCGCGCGCCGCGGCGGAGGAACGGGTGCTGGACGCCCTTCTCCCGAGACGCAGGAGCGACGCCGGGCTTGGGTTCCGGGAGTCGTACGACCCGGCGGAGCGGATGCCGATAGACCGGACCAATGAAGAAGAGCTCCCGGAGGGAGAGCCCGCGAGGGGCCGCGAGGCGGAGAACGCCACGAGAGAAAAATTCAGGAAAATGTTAAGAGACGGAAAGCTCGATGACCGTGTAATCGAGTTGGAGGTCAAGGAGAAAGGCGGAATGCCGCTCGGCGTCATCTCCAATATCGGCATGGAGGAGCTTGAGATAAGCCTCAAGGAGATGATGGGGAATATGTTCCCTGAGAAATCCAAGAGGCGGAGCCTGAAGGTTCCGGAGGCGATGAAGGTACTGACGCAGGAGGAAGCCTCCAGGCTTATCGACATGGACAAGGTGGCAAAAGAGGCCATATCGCGCGTGGAACAGTCCGGCATTGTTTTTGTGGACGAGATAGACAAGGTGGCGGGCCGTGAGTCCGGAGGCGGCGGGCCGGACGTTTCGCGTGAGGGCGTGCAGAGAGACCTGCTCCCGATAATCGAAGGCTCGACGGTCAACACGAAGCACGGGCCTGTGCATACGGACCATATACTGTTTATCGCCGCCGGCGCGTTCCATGTGTCCAAACCCTCGGATCTGATACCGGAGCTCCAGGGCCGCTTCCCCATACGCGTGGAGCTGGACAACCTCACGGAAGACGATTTCGTGCGCATACTCACTGAACCGAAGAACGCCCTGATACGCCAGTATGTCGGTCTCCTCGGCACGGAAGGGCTCGACGTGGAGTTTACAGACGACGCCATCCGCGAGATTGCGAGGATTGCGGCATCCGTCAACAGCCGCACGGAGAATATCGGGGCGAGGCGTCTTTATACCGTAATGGAGAGGCTCCTCGAAGAGGTAAGCTTCCACGCGCCCGACGCTGTGCAGAAGAAAATCAAGGTTAACGCGGAATACGTGAAAAAACAGCTTGCCGACATAACAAAGGACGAGGACTTAAGCAGGTTTATCTTATGAAAAAATTAATCGAGAAGGCCGAGATACTGATGGAGGCCCTGCCGTACATAAAGAATTTCTACGGCAAGACTATAGTAATAAAATACGGCGGGCACGCGATGGCGGACAAGGCCCTGAAGACATCCTTCGCAAAGGATGTCGTGCTTATGAAATATATCGGCCTGAATCCTGTCATCGTTCACGGCGGCGGGCCGCAAATATCAAGGACAATGGAGAAGATGGGCCTCACGCCGAAGTTCGTCTCCGGCTACCGTGTAACGGACTCCGAGACGATGGATATAGTGGAGATGGTGCTCGGCGGGGCAATAAACAAGGAAATCGTTAATCTCATAAACTCGAACGGCGGACGCGCGGCAGGTCTTACCGGCAAGGACGGCGGGCTCATAAAGGCGAAAAAGAAATTTTTAAAAGGCACTTCGCCTGAGACCGGGGCGCCGGAGATAATAGACGCGGGACACCTGGGCGAGGTTGACAGCGTGGATTCGGCGATACTGTCCGCCCTGGAGAAAGGCGGGTTTATTCCCGTTATCGCGCCCGTCGGCGTGGGCGAAAAGGGCGAGACATACAATATAAACGCCGACCTTGTCGCCGGAGCGGTGGCGGCGGCGCTCTCGGCCTCGAAGCTCATCCTGCTTACGGATGTCGAGGGGATACTGGATTCCGACGGCAGACTTATGTCCGCGCTGACAAAGATCCAGGTGGAGAAGCTGATAAAGAAAAAGATAATTTCCGGCGGAATGCTCCCGAAGGTTGCGGCGTGTTTCGACGCCCTCGGCGGCAAGGTCGGCAAGGTCCACGTCGTGGACGGGCGCGTCCCGCACGCGCTCCTCCTGGAGATATTCACCGATAAGGGCATCGGGACGGAAATTTCCATGTAGGACGATTTTTTCTCCCATTTCTTGACAGATTGCCCATGCCCGGCTATACTTCATCCCCAAACTCGTGTAGCCATGCCATCCCATAGGCTGTTTCCCCTGAATATTCAATACCATAGCGAGGATTAAAATGACCCTGAAAGAGAGACTTAACCAAGACATGAAGGAGGCGCTCAAGGCCCATGACGCCGCCCGGCTCTCCGCGATAAGGATGATTATCTCCGCCTATAGAAATAAGGAAATAGACTCGCGCAAGGACCTGGACGACGAAGGGATCCTCGCCGTGCTCTCTACGGCTGCCAAGCAGCGCCGGGAGTCGATAGAGCAGTACGAAAAGGCCGGGCGGCAGGACCTGGTGGACAAGGAGGCGGCAGAGCTTTTAGTCATCCAGTCCTACATGCCGCAACAGATGAGCAGGGAGGAGATAGAGGCGCTGGTGAAGGAAGCGGTTTCCGAGTCCGGGGCGAAGGGGCTGGCGGACATGGGCAAGGTGATGAAGGCCCTGATGCCGAAGGTCAAGGGCCGTGCGGACGGGAAGCTCGTCAACGAACTTGTTAAAACCGCCTTGGGCGGATGATGGACGAACACGCTCTAAAAGTTCTTGAGTTCCATAAGATAATCGAGGCCGTTTCCGCCCGCGCGGTGTCCGAGCCCGGGCAGGCCGAGGCGCGGAAGCTTTCGCCCTCGACGGACATAAAAGAAGTAACTCTGAGGCTCAAGGAAGCCGACGAGCTCAAGAAATATCTCTCCTCGCGCCATGATTTTCCGATAAGAGGCCTTCAGGATATTTCGTCTCAATTAAGGAAAGCCTCTGTAGAAGGGGCGGCGCTGATCCCCGAAGATCTCCTTCGCGTGCTCTCGGTTGCGAAGGCTTCCCGGCTTATGAAGACGGCTCTGGCGAAGGTCAAGCAGGAGTATCCTGTTTTAGCCGGAAGAGGCTCGAGCCTCTCGGTCTTTGAAAACATGGAGGCCGAGATCTCGCGCGCCATTGGCGAGGACGGAGAAGTGCTGGATTCCGCGTCGCCTGAGCTTAAAAGGATACGGGTCTCGCTCTCTCAGGCGCGCTCCCGGATTAACCGGGAGCTTGAAGGCATAATCCAGGACTCCTCGCTTTCCAAGGCAGTCCAGGAGCCTGTCGTAACCATGCGCGGAGAGCGCTATTGCCTGCCTCTGAAGACCAACTTCCGCACATATCTCCAGGGAATAGTCCACGACCACTCGCAAAGCGGCTCTACCGTTTTCGTGGAGCCGGAAAAGACGGTGGAGCTTAACAACCGCCTTGTGAGCCTCAAGCGGGACGAGCTTCACGAAATAGAAAGGATACTTTGGCGGCTGACGGCAACCGTCCGGGAAGGCGGGGAAAATCTTGAGGTCTCGTATCTTGCCCTTGTAAAGCTCGATTCCCTATATTCGGTCGCATCCTTCGCGCTGGATACCGGCTCATACCTGCCGTCTGTAAACGACAGGGGCCATGTAGAACTCAAGGAGGCCCGCCATCCCCTGCTTGTAATGTCCAAGGGACGTGATAATACAACCCCCCTGGATATGCGGCTGGGGCGCGAGTTCGACACGCTTGTCATCACCGGCCCGAACACCGGCGGCAAGACCGTCGTCTTGAAGACTGTCGGTCTTCTGACGCTGATGGCCCAGGCCGGGCTTCTCATCCCCGCCGCGCCGGACTCATCCGTCGCCGTGTTCGACGGCGTATACTCGGACATAGGGGACGAACAGAGCGTGGAGCAGAACTTGAGCACATTCTCCTCGCACATGAACCAGATTGTCCGTATGCTGGAAGGCGCGAATAAGAACTCCCTCGTCCTGCTCGACGAGCTCGGCGCGGGGACTGACCCGTCCGAAGGCTCGGCGCTCGGCGTCGCCATAATCGAGGAGTTGCACCGCCGCGGGACAAAGACTGTCGTAACGACGCACCACGGCGCGCTCAAGGTATTCGCCTCGAACACGCCCGGCGTAATGAACGCCTCCGTGGAGTTCGACCCGGTAAGTCTCATGCCGACATACCGCCTTGCCATTGGCCGTCCGGGCAGGAGCAGCGCGATACTTGTCGCCTCGCGGCTCGGTATGCCAAATAGCGTCCTTGGGCGGGCAAAGGAGGGCAGGAGAGCGGGCGAGGCGGAACTCGATACGCTGATAGAGAAACTCGAAAAAGAGGCCCAGGGAGCGCGCGAGGACAGGAGAAAAGCCGCACAGGAGGCCCTTGAGGCCAGGGCCGAGAAGGAGCGGCTCCAGGGGCTCGTAAGGCGCGCGGAGGACGAGCGCAGGGAGGCCGTCCGAAAGGCCAGGGAGAAGGCGCAGAACGTCATAAATCAGCTGAAGTTCAAGCTCCGCGATCTGGAGGAGCTATCCAGGAAAGCCGCATCCGCAGCCGGTCGACCGGCGGAACGCGCCGAAGTCAAGAAGCAGTCGGAGGAAATATCCGCGCTTGAGGCGCAGTTAAAAGAGGCCGAGGTGTCCGCCGCGCCGGTCAGGAAGCTTGAGATTGAATCGCTCTCTGTCGGGGATGCGGTGAAGGTATACAAATATAACCGCCTGGGACAGGTTGTGGAGATTAAAAAGGACAAGCGGAAAGTCGTAGTCCAGCTCGGGACGATGCGGATAACCCTCGGCCCGGAAGAGCTTGAGCTTTCCACCCGCGCCGCTCCCGGAAGGGCAAGAACGCAGGCGTTCACGGTAACGAGCACGGAAGAGGATGAGGACGAATCGCCCGGCATGGAGATAAACATCATCGGCCTGCGCGTGGAGGAGGCCATCCCGAAGGTGCAGAAGTTCATAGACAAGGCTATGCTGTCCG
>DAHWTK010000099.1 GCA_027328825.1 Nitrospirota bacterium | reverse complement strand
TCTATTATTACCGGAGATAATCCCACCTTTATGACGTGCGCGCCCATGCCGAGGATTACCGTTCTGCCGCCGCGCTTTGCATCGGCTACGGAGCGGGCGACCGCCCGGAGGCTGTCAGCCGCGAGGATTTTCGGAAGACTGTCCATAAAATCCCTGAAACTTGAGCCGGGAGCAAACGGGATTGCCGCCGCCCCCTCACCCACCTTGCTCTTGCGGGAGGAGAGGCTGTATGTCTTTATCTTTGAAACGTCGAGCTTTTTATACTTCACCTGGGCCCCTTTGCGCTTCCGAAGAGCTTCTCGTCCACGAGCTGGCAGATTGCGTGTCCAAGCGTGATATGCGTCTCCTGCACCCTCGGCGTATCGCCCGAGGGAACAAGGAAGACAAGCTCCGCGACCGTCGCCAGTTTTCCGCCCTTGCTCTTCCCTCCCGTAAACGCAATCGTTTTTATCCCCATGTCCTTCGCGGCGGATATGGCCTTCACAACGTTCGGGGAGTTCCCGGAGGTGGATATTCCTATGGCGACATCTCCCTCGCAGCCGATGGCCTTAAGCTGCTTTACGAATATCTCGGAGTAGTCGTAATCGTTGGATATGCTTGTGAGAACGGCTATGTCCGTATTCAGCGCGATTGCCGGGAGACCGGGGCGCTCCAGAAGAAATCTGTTCACGAACTCCCCGGCGATGTGCGAGGCGTCTGTTGCGCTCCCGCCGTTTCCGAAGAGCAGGAGCTTGTTCCCGCGCGTAAAGCACGACGCAACAATCTCCACGGCCTCCTCTATTGCCTCGAAATTCTCGGATGCGAACTTCTGCTTTACCCTTGCCGATTCCTCGAATATCCGCAGGATCTCCTCTTTCATTATGCCCCCCGAAAAATTACAGTTGGAAATGTGCAAGTTTACTACCCGCGATTTGTCCTTGTCAACGAAAACATGCCCGTGCACGGCAAGAAAATTCTTGCCTTGATAAGCACTTGCGGGTAAAATGAGAGTGCCTAAGGATGAGAGTTGACGTCTTTCTAAAGACAAGCAGGCTTATAAAGCGAAGAAGCGCCGCCAGGGAGCTTTGCGACAGGGGAGGTGTCCGGATTAACGGCCTGCCCGCAAAGGCCGGGCGGGAGCTTAAGGCCGGGGATGTCATCGCGCTTTCGTTGCCAAGGAGAATATTGACCGTCGGGGTAATCGAAATCCCGTCGGGGAATCTGCCGAAGGAGAGGGCGTCCGGGACTTATCGGATAATCGAAGACATGCCGGTTTCGGAGGAGATGCAGGATATGGAATTGCCACTTGACGAGCGGGATCCCCGCCCTGTGCTTGCGATTACGATGGGGGATCCTGCGGGCATAGGCCCGGAAATAATACTCAAGGCCCTGAACGTAAAGGCCGTGGTGGATTGTTGCAGGCCGATCGTCATAGGCAGCTTAAGCGTCCTCGAACAAGCCCGCGGGCCGCTCCCGCTGGGCACGCAGAGGGTGCTGACGGTCGTCCGGGAGCCGGGGGCGCAGGCATCTTCCGGGGCGGTCGAAGTAGTCGAGCCGGACATGTCCGCTCCGGCGGTTGTCCCGGGGAAACCCTCGGCGGATTCCGGGCATATATCCGTGGCATGCATAAAAAAGTCCGTCGACCTTGTCATGGATGGCAAGGCGGACGCCGTGGTTACCGCTCCGATAACGAAAGAGACGCTGAAGATGGCGGGATATCCGTATCCCGGACATACCGAGCTACTGGCGGAGCTTACCGGGACAAAGGACTTCGCCATGATGTTGACGGGGAGCGGCAGTTCCGCAGGCGGCGGGCCATCGGACGGCGCCGTGCTGCGGGTCGTTCTGGCGACGATACACGTGCCCTTGAGGGACGTGCCCGGACTGGTAAAAAAAGAGGGGGTTCTCCGCACGATACGCCTGGCGGATAGCGCCTGCCGGAAGATGGGTATCATTGAGCCGAGGGTGGCCGTCTGCGGCCTGAACCCGCACGCCGGTGAGGGCGGGCTGTTCGGGATGGAGGACATAAACGAAATTGCGCCGGCATGCCTTGAGGCCCGTAACACGGGCATAAAGGTATCAGGCCCGCTGCCCGCCGACACACTTTTCCACAGGGCATACAAGGGCGAATTCGACGCGGTCGTGGCGATGTACCACGACCAGGGGCTGGGGCCGCTCAAGATGTTCGCATTCGGAAACGCCGTGAACGTGACGCTCGGGCTTCCCATTATACGGACTTCCGTGGACCACGGCACGGCATACGATATAGCGGGCAGGGGAATAGCAAGCCCGAACAGCCTCGTCGAGGCGATAAAGCTTGCGGCGCGTATGGCGGGGAGGAGAAAGTAGCATGTCTGTCATCTGGAAACCGGACCTGGCGGTAGGCGTCAAGGCTATAGATGAGCAGCACAAGGAGATATTCAGGCGGGTGGACGTTCTCCTTGAATCATGCAAGGCGGGCAAGGGGAAGGCCGTCGTCGGAGAAACGCTGGACTTCCTGGAGGATTACGTGATACAGCATTTCATGGCGGAAGAGAACATCCAGCTGCACTACTCGTATCCGGGCTATGCGGCGCACAAGCAGGAGCACGAGGGGTTTATCAAAAATGTCGAGGCTCTGAGGAAGAAATTCGAGAAGGAAGGACCGTCGCTGAAGATGATAATCGAGACGGACAGGGTAGTGGTGGACTGGCTGGTGAAGCATATCAAGAAGACCGACATGGATCTCGGTAAATTCCTTAAGCTCTCCAACATAAAACATTGACAGGCATACCCCCCAGGAAATCCCTCGGCCAGAATTTTCTCATAGACGAAAATATCGTCTCCAGGATAGTCCGTACCGCCTCCCTGACAAAAGAAGACACGGTAGTAGAGATAGGCCCCGGCCAGGGTGTCTTGACACGGGAACTGGCGGAAGCCGCGGGCAGCGTAATCGCCATAGAGCTTGACGAGCGGCTGGTCAGGCATCTCAGGGAAACCCTGGGCGGGGTGTTAAACCTACAGATTATATCCGGCGATGCGCTTGCATTCCCGTACGAATCCCTGCCGGGCAGGGTAACGGTGGTTGCTAACCTGCCCTATTATATCTCCACGTCGATAATCACAAAACTACTGGGCGCGCATGATAAAATAACCTCCATGGTCCTGATGCTACAGAAAGAGGTGGCGCAGAGGATAACCGCATCCCCCGGCGGCAGGGATTACGGCTACATGTCCGTAATGGTGCAGTTCCATGCGCAGACAGAAAACCTTTTTATCGTGCCGAAACAGGCATTTACGCCAGTCCCGAAGGTGGATTCCGCAGTCGTGCGCCTTGTTCTCCGGGATGCTCCGGAGGATGTTTCGGACCCCGTTTTCTTTGAACGTGTTGTCAGCGCGGCATTCTCCAAGAGGCGGAAGATGCTTAAAAATTCCCTTAAAAATTCATTGGTTATCCCGCCGGAAAAATTTGATGACGTCATGGGACGGCTCATCCGGGTCGGCATAGACCTCTCAAGGCGCGCGGAGACGCTCTCTCTTTCCGAATTCGTCCTGATGTCCGAAATTTTGTTTGAAAACCGGGAGTTATAGTGTTATATTAATAATTTACGGCTTTCTTTCGGCGGTTTCTTTCACGCAAAAAGGCGCTCCCCGCATGGCGAATTCTACCCGAAATAAGGCCTCCGGCCAACGCGCGCAGACTCGTTTTGAAGCCGGTTTGTCGGCTGAACCTGAGGCGGGTTTGCCGGCCCTGTCCGTCATACCGCTTGGCGGTGTCGGCGAGATAGGCCTTAACTCCACCATCCTCGAATATGGCGAGGAAATGGTGCTGATAGACTGCGGGCTGATGTTCCCCGATGACGAGATGCTGGGCGTTGATATTGTAATCCCGGATTTCTCCTACCTTGTCCAGAACCGGCACAAGCTTAAAGGAATAGTCATAACCCACGGGCACGAAGACCATACCGGGGCGCTGCCGTACCTGCTGAAGGATATTAACGTCCCGGTCTACGGCACCATGCTTACCCTGGGGCTTATAAGGGAGAAACTCGTCGAACATGGCCTTGACGACGCGGTAGACCTCGTCACTGTAAAGCCCAGGGATGTTGTGGAAATAGGGCCTTTTATTTTCGAGTTCATACGCGTGACGCACAGCATCGTAGACGGCGTGGGCCTGGGAATAACCACGCCCGTGGGGCGGATTGTCCATACCGGGGACTTCAAGATAGACCCCACCCCTGTCGATAACGAACTCATGGATTTCAACCTCTTTTCCCAGTACGGCAGGGACGGCGTTCTGCTCCTGATGTCGGATTCCACAAACGCGACACAAGGCGGGTTCACGTTCTCCGAGAAGGAAGTCCGGCGCGCATTCGAGGACATATTCGCCAAGACGAAGAAGCGCATAATAATCGCCTCGTTCGCCTCCAATATTCACCGCATCCAGCAGGCCGTGGACGTCGCGGAGATGTTCGGCAGGAAGATAATACTAAACGGGCGGAGCATGGTCGAGAACGCCGGGATCGCCATGGACCTGGGATACCTTAAAATTCCGGACGGGATGCTCCGACGCCTCGAAGACCTGAAAAACCTTAAAGACGATGAAGTCGTCGTAATCACGACAGGCAGCCAGGGCGAGCCTATGAGCGCGCTTAACCGCATGGCGATGGACGAACACAAATTCATCAAGATCAAGCCCGGCGACACGGTGATAATCTCGGCGAAGATAATACCCGGTAACGAAAAATCCATAAGCCGGATAATCAATCACCTCTTCATGCGCGGCGCGGATGTGAAATACGAGAAGACCTCCGAAATTCACGTCTCCGGACATGCGAGCAAGGAAGAGCTTAAACTCATGCTCAACATGATAAGGCCGAAATATTTTATTCCGGTTCACGGCGAGCACCGCCACCTTATCTCCCACGCGAACCTTGCACGCAAGGTCGGCATTCCGGACGATAACATATTCGTCCTGAAGGACGGCGACACAATGGAGTTCGACGGGACGGGCGCGAGGAAGGCGGGGTTCGTTTCGGCGGGGCGCGTGTTCATAGACGGCAAGGGCATCGGAGACGTGGGAGACGAAGTGCTCAGGGACAGGATGCGCCTTGCGCACGACGGCGTCGTTATCTGCATAATCGGCCTTGAAAAGCACACGGGAAAAATCGTCTCCGGCCCGGAGATTGTCTCGCGCGGTTTTATTTTTGAAGATGCGTCTCCGGAGCTTATGCTGGAAGTCAAGGACATGGTGGACGACCTGCTCCTTGCCATGACGCCGGAAACGAAATCCGAGGTCGGCCTCGTCCAGAACGCGGTGCGCGCGGCGCTTAAGAAGTTCATCAAGAAGCGGATGAACCGCCTCCCAATGATTCTGCCGATTGTGATGGAGATATGACTTCCCCCCTCTTAAAGATAAGAGGGGGTTAGGGGGAGTTATGAAAAGAAATTGGGGCAGAATAATAGGGCTGGCTTTGGTTATCATCGGTGTATTTTTAATTGATAGCCACAATAGTTTCTATGAGTTGCCTGGAATTATAGTAGCTTTGTTTGGATTGGCTATAATCATCAAAGCCGAGAAAAAGAAAAATTTTGAAAGAAACGGTTCATCGGATTTTTGACGGGTGCGACTTGCGTTAACCTTACTCAACCCTGTAAAATAAGTAATGGAGGAATAGATGGATGAACTGAATATCGCGGGGATAACGTTTCGCTCGCGGCTGTGGATAGGGACGGGGAAG
>DAHWTK010000098.1 GCA_027328825.1 Nitrospirota bacterium | reverse complement strand
GAAAATCCCGGCGGGGAAGTACGTCTATTCCGAGGGCGACTACTGCCAGGCGTTCACGTTCATTATCACCGGAGAAGTCCGGGTGTTCAAGATGGGAGAGACGGGGCGCGAGATAACGCTCTACGATCTCGGGAGAGGCGACTCATGTATCATAAACGCATCCTGCATCCTCTCCGCCGTTCCGACCCCGGCCAACGCTATGACGACTGTCGAGTGCGACGCTCTGCTTTTGTCGGCGGCGGATTTCAAGGCCCTGACGGAAGAGTTCGCGGAGGTGCGGGAATACGTATTCAAGGTGCTCTCGGAAAACCTCGCCAACGTGATGACGCTTGTGGAAGAAATCGCGTTCAAGCATATAGACGAGAGGCTTGTCGAATATCTTGAGGAGAAATCGGAACAGGGGAAAATCTCAGCCACTCATCAGAAAATAGCCGCCGACCTTGGCACTTCACGGGAGGTAATAAGCCGTCTGTTGAAGGACATGGAGCGAAAGGGCCGGGTGGCGCTATCAAGGAATCTCGTAAGGATTCTGGATGTGACACCTATCACAGACGCCGCAAAGAATACCGGGTAGGATTGCGCAACCGTCCGGGCGCTAAGGATGGGTAGACTGGGCAGGCTCGGGGCGGCTTCCAGGGCATATCCCGCGCCTGAGGGACGGCAAAAAATCGAAAAAGAGGTGGGCGTATGAAGCAGAATATCGGCGGTATAGAGAGGTTTTTGAGGGTTATTATTGGTCTTGGAATAATCTCGCTTGCGTTTGTCGGGCCTAAGTCTCCCTGGGCATACCTGGGCGTCGTCCCGCTATTGACCGGCCTCATCGGCTGGTGTCCGCCATACGCCATTTTCGGCATATCCACGTGCCGCAAGTGCAAATAAATCAGCCGGAATCCGGCCCTGGAATTGCTTCCGGCTCCGGGAATCCGCATCGGCCTCGCTTAATCCATTACTGATACCTTAACAGCCTCCTTGACAAAAGACAGGCCGATGTGCATAATCTAAGCTATAATTACAATTATAGGATAATCTGTTTATGGATTACGAAAGGCTCAAGAGAGCCGTGGAGATTTTCGGGTTTCTGGACGGCATTTCCCTGAAGCAGATCAAGAAGAGGCACCGGGAACTCGCAAAGAAATACCATCCTGATTCCGAAAACGGAAATGCCGAGCTGATGAAGGAGATAAACCTCGCGTACGGCGTCCTGCTCGGATATTGCGAATCCTACAAATATTCCTTTTCCGAGGAGGAATATTACCGGCAGCATCCCGACGAGCTTATAAGGAAGAGATTCATGAACGACCCTATCTGGGGGAACGGAGGTGTGGACGCAAACGGCAACATTGACCACTTCTGAAGAAGGGGGCAATTATGAAAAAGACTTTCTCGCTTTCCCTGGTAATAATGTCCGCGGCCATTGCGGGCATTGCGCTTGCCGCGCCGATGATGGGCGGCTGGGGCATGGGCAGCCGATACGGCAGGATGTATGACACGCATACGGTGGAGACGGTCTCAGGCGAGGTAGTAAGGATAGACAGGATAAAGCCGATGAGGGGCATGAGCTACGGAATCCATATCGCGCTCAAGACGGACAAGGGTGAGATCCCTGTGCATCTCGGCCCCGCGTGGTATATCGACAGGCAAAGTCCGGCCATCAAGGTGGGCGACAGGGTAGAGGTAAAAGGCTCCAGGGTAATGTTCCAGGGAACCCCCGTAATAATTGCGGCTGAGGTAAACAGGGGCGGCGAAGTTTTAAAGCTGAGGGACGATAGCGGCTATCCCGCGTGGGCGGGCTGGCGGAGAGGACGACTGAACTAATCGAGGAGGAAGACGATATGAACATTGCGGTATCAACGGGCGACGGCAAGACAATCTGCGGCCATCTGGGAAAGTGCAGGGACTTCATAATATACGAAGTCGAAGGGCGGCGGGTAAAAAACAAGCGGCTTTTGAGCACGGGCGGGGCCTGTCCGGGCCACGGCGAAGGCGAAAGCCACACACACAACATCAGTCCTTTCGAGAACTGCCAGGCGGTTATTACCCAGGGTATGGGACAGGGGATGATGGACGGGCTTATAAACGCCGGGATTCAGCCGGTGATTACAAGGGAGTCCGACCCGGACATCGCGGTAAACCTCTACTTGGGCGGCAGGCTTGCGGGGACGAGCGTATCTACCTGTTCCTGCTCGTAAAGCAATATTTTCATAACGCCCCCTGCTTCGCTTCCCCCTCTTAACTTAAGAGGGGGACAAGAGGGGGCGTTACTGCATCTGAATTTCCACGCCACCCAAGAAAATTCTTGACTAATTCCCCCCAAATCTGGTAAATTTTATTAGCACTCTATAGGATTGAGTGCTAAGATGTTTCAACTAAACCTGAAAGGAGGGGGAGAGATTGTCATGGACTTAAACGAGAGAAGCAGAGACATACTGCGCGCCATTATACAGAGCTATATCTCCACGGCTGAACCGGTCGGCTCCAGGACCGTAACCAAACGCTATAATTTGGGTATCTCCCCCGCCACCGTCCGGAATATAATGTCCGACCTGGAGGAGCTCGGTTTCCTTGTCCAGCCGCATACCTCGGCAGGCAGGGTTCCGACCGACAAGGCGTATCGCTTTTATATCGACACCATGCTGGAGGTTAAGGGCCTGCCGCGACAGCAGGAGGAGGAGATACTGAACTATCCCCTGCACAGGGGCGATTTTCACCAGCTCATGCAGGAAACGACGAAGCTCCTCTCCGCGCTTTCACACTATACCGGGATAATCATGGCGCCGAAGCCAGCCGAAACGGTATACAGGCATATGGAGTTTGTGCGCCTCACCGGCGGGCGCGTCCTTGCCATATTCGTCTCGAACGCCGGGATAGTCCATAACCGGATGATAAATCTCGATGAGGATCTGACGCAGAAGGAGCTTGAGAAAATATCGGCGTTTCTTAACCGGGAGATGGCCGGCAAGACCCTGCGCGAGATGCGCAGCCGTGTGCTTCAACTCATGGAGGACGACAGGAACAGTTATACCCGCCTCATGATGAAGTTCATGAAGGTCTGGCAGGATGCGTCGTATGAAGGCGAGGAGGGGGCGGAGGCCGAGCTTTTCGTCGGCGGCCTCTCGGAGATGTTCAACATCCCGGATTTCAAGGACTACGACAAGATGAAGGAGCTTTTCATAGCGTTTGAAGAGAAGCACAGGCTCCTGAAACTCCTTGACCTCGCCATGGACGCCGAAGGCGTGCAGGTATATATCGGCTCGGAGAACAAATACTTCGAGATGCAGGGGATAAGCCTCGTCGTAGCAAGCTACAGGGGCGAAGGCAATGTCATCGGGACACTGGGCGTTATCGGGCCTTCCCGGATGCCCTACAATACCGTAATTCCTCTGGTTGACTGCACGGCAAGGGTGCTCGGCAGGCTTATAAGCGACAGGTAGGATATAATTGTTATATTAGCTGTTATTCCGAGTGAAGTCGAGAAATCCACATTTGATTTTCAGGGGCGCGGATGAAAAAACATAACGAGAAACACCACGAAGGCCATCACGAGGGCCGCAAGGTACCGATAGAAGAAGGCTACAGGATAGAAGAGGAGGGCCGGGAAGAGGCGATGGGCGAGGCCGGGACGCCGGAGGAAGCCGCGCCCGAGGCCAACACAATTGCCGCCGAGGCTGAGAAAATCCGGGCTGAACTCGACAAGGCCAGGGCGGAGACGCACGAGTACAAGGACCGCTACCTCCGGCTCTACGCCGAAACGGAGAACTTCAAGAAGCGGATGAACCGGGAGGCCGTCGAACAGGGCAAATTTGCCAACGAGGGCCTGATAAAAGCGATAATACCTGTGCTGGACAACCTGGAGCGGGCCATCTCCCATGCGGAAGGCGCGCCGGGCAACCAGGGCGGACAGGCGGGCCAGGGAAGCGACGCAATGGTCGAGGGCGTGAGGATGGTCGCAAAACAGCTTATGGACGTCCTGACGAAGTTCGGCGTAACGCAGGTGGAGAGCGTGGGCAAGCCCTTTGATCCGAACAAACAGCAGGCGATGATGCAGGTGGAAACTACCGAGCATGAGCCGGGCACGGTAGTGGAGGAATTTCAGAAAGGGTATTTCCTGAACGACCGGATAATCCGCCCGGCTATGGTAACGGTGGCCAAGCCGCCGCGGGATGTTATGGAGTAACAAAAAGAAGTAACGCCCCCTTGTCACCCTTTCAAGATGATAATAGCGGGATGGGGGAGTTATGAAATTCATTGTAATAGAGGAGGCCGGAAAATGGCAAAGGTAATCGGAATTGACTTGGGAACTACAAATTCATGCGTCTCTGTGCTTGAGCACGGCGACCCGGTGGTAATTGCAAACGCTGAAGGCGCGCGGACTACGCCGTCCGTCGTAGCGATAACGGAATCCGGCGAGCGGCTTGTGGGCCAGGTTGCGAAACGTCAGGCAATCACTAACCCGGAAAACACTATCTTCTCCATCAAGAGGCTCATCGGCAGGAAGTTCGATTCCAAGGAAGTGCAGGACGCGATAAAGCACCTGCCGTATAAAATAGTGAAGGCCGCAAATGGCGACGCCCACGTCATGATACGCGGCAAGGAATACAGCCCGGCGGAGATATCCGCAATGATACTGGTCAAAATGAAGCAGACGGCGGAGGACTATCTGGGTGAGAAGGTGACGGAGGCCGTCGTTACCGTTCCGGCGTACTTCAACGACTCGCAAAGACAGGCCACGAAGGATGCAGGGCGCATCGCGGGACTGAACGTCCTTCGCATAATAAACGAGCCGACGGCGGCGTCACTCGCATACGGACTGGACAAGAAAAAAGACGAAACGATTGCCGTATACGATTTAGGCGGCGGCACTTTCGACATTTCAATACTTGAGCTCGGCGAGGGCGTCTTCGAGGTGAAGTCCACCAACGGCGACACGTACCTTGGCGGCGACGACTACGACGAAAAGGTCATGCGCTGGCTCGTGGACGAATTTAAAAAAGACCAGGGAATCGACCTCTCGAAAGACAAGATGGCGCTACAGAGGCTCAAAGAGGCGGCGGAGAAGGCGAAGATTGAGCTTTCATCTTCGCTTGAGACGGAGATAAACCTGCCGTTCATCACGGCTGACGCCTCCGGCCCGAAGCATCTGCTGATGAAGCTCTCCCGCGCGAAGCTTGAGCAACTTACGGACGAGCTAACCAACAGGACAATAGAGCCTTGCAGGAAGGCGCTCTCCGACGCCGGGAAGGACAAGGGCGGCATAAACGAGGTTGTGCTTGTCGGCGGCATGACGAGGATGCCGAAGCCGCAGGCCGTCGTGAAGGAATTCTTCGGCAAAGAGCCGCACAGGGGCGTGAACCCGGACGAAGTTGTGGCAATCGGCGCGGCGATACAGGGCGGCGTCCTGAAGGGCGAGGTGAAGGACGTGCTGCTCCTCGACGTTACTCCGCTCTCGCTCGGCATCGAAACCCTGGGCGGAGTGATGACGAGGCTCATCGAGAGGAACACGACCATCCCGACACGCAAGAGCCAAGTATTCTCCACGGCGGCGGATAACCAGACGGCAGTCTCGATCCACGTCCTACAGGGCGAACGCGAGATGGCCGGAGACAACAAGACGCTCGGACGCTTCGAGCTTGTCGGCATACCGCCCGCGCCTCGCGGAATGCCGCAGGTAGAGGTCACGTTCGACATCGACGCGAACGGCATCGTACATGTTAGCGCGAAAGACCTCGGCACCGG
>DAHWTK010000097.1 GCA_027328825.1 Nitrospirota bacterium | reverse complement strand
CAGCCGACCTCGACATCCCACTCCCGAAAGAGAGGCTCAAGTCCGTCTTCGCCGAAGCAAAGAAGAATATCGGGGAGCACGTGCCTCCCACGGCGGACGACATAAAGGCGCTGGACTTCGGCATGGAGAAGGAAAAGGAGAGCTTCCGGATGTACGAGAGCGCGGCAAAGGACGCCGAAAGCGCCGCCGTGAAGTCTATGTTTCTGCGCATGGCCGCAGAAGAAGAGGAGCATTACGACATCCTGGAGAAGAGCCGCTATTACCTGGAGGAGTTCGCCAACTGGAGCCTCTGGGTCGAGGGAGGCCCGATAGAAGGCGGATGATAAACCCTGGTAAAGCCTGCCATAACATAATGTTATAAAGCTATAAAAAAAACCTTTCCCTCCGGTTAAATTTTTGCCTTGACTTTGCCTGCCGTTTTGTTCATTATCATTACGCCTCAAGCTGTGCAGGATTCCGATTTGGTTAAGTCTTATTTAGTCAATGCCCATAATGAATGGGTTGTATGGGTCCCGGAGTTAAACCAAAACAGTTTCAAGGAGTACAGGAATGAGTCATGTATGGCGGCCTCTCTGGGTGGTGATTATCCTCGTAGCCGGGATTCTCACCTTCAGGCATTTTTACGTCCCGAAGAGTTTCGGGGTACAGGAACAGGGCTACATGTACGGTTTTCATCGCCTGAGCAACGAGAAGGAATGGATTAATTTCCCAATCAGCTACAAGTTTTCCAAGGACGACAGCTACTGCCAGCAGTGCCATCCCGGCCACGTCAAGAGCCTGCTTGCCTCTCCTCACGCCATAATCCCCTGCGAGGATTGCCACGGGCCGGCGCTTAACCACCCGGACAATCCGGCAAAGCTCCAGATTGATAAGAGGAGAGCGCTTTGCCTGCGGTGTCATGCGAATCTTCCGTATCCGGGGGCCGGCAGGAACGTCGTGCCTGGCATAGACCCGGTGACGCATAACCCTGGGCAGGAGTGCGTGGAGTGCCATAACCCTCATAACGTGATGGAGGGACTTCAATAATGGAAAGAAGGGATTTCATAAAGAGCGCTATTGTTGTGGTGGCGGGAGCGGCAGTGCCGATGTCGGCCCTGGAGCTCATGAACCCCAGGGACGTCCTGGCCGCCAATCCGAACCTTAAATGGGCATTCCTCGTCGATACGACGAAATGCGTGGGATGCGGCATGTGCGTCAAGGCGTGCAAGACCGAAAACGACATACCCTGGACGGCCAACGTGTCCCGCACCTGGGTTGAACGCTATGTCGTAACGAAGGAAGGCAAGGTCTGGGCAGACTGCCCCAAGCAGGCGAGGGACGGCTTTACATCTCCCCTGCTCGATGAGAACGCTGCGGGCAAGATTTCCGTTGACCCAAACGACATAGCCAAGGGTTTCTTCGTGCCGAAGCTCTGCAACCAGTGTGACAACCCGCCATGCGCCCAGGTCTGCCCGGTCGGAGCAACCTACAAGACGCCGGACGGGCCTATACTCGTTGACAGGAGCTGGTGCATAGGCTGCGGCTACTGCATCCAGTCCTGCCCATACGGCGCGCGTTTCTTCCATCCGATTTATCACGTGGCGGACAAGTGCACCTGGTGCTACCACCGCATCCATCACGGCATGAAGACCGCATGTGTCGGCGCATGTCCCTTCGGCGCGAGGCAGATAGGGAACCTCAAGGACCCCAATGACCCGGTCACGCTGGCAGTATTGGACAGTCGTATTGGCGTCCTCAAATCTTATTTCGGCACAAAGCCTCAGGCGTTCTATATAGGCTTAAGCAAGGAGGTAGATTAGATGCTGGTACATGGCGAAATCTGGACGACGAAGGAATACTTCGTCTATCCTAATGAATACGTCACCTGGGCGATTCAGATCGTCCTGTACCCCTATGTGACCGGTCTGGTCGCTGGGGCGTTCGTGTTGTCTTCGCTCTATCACGTCTTCGGCGTGAAGCAACTTAAAGACATAGCCCGATTCGCTCTTGTCTTCTCCTTTGCGCTTCTCCCGGTCGCAATGATGCCTCTCCAGTTGCATCTCCAGCATCCATTCCGGGGCATAGAGGTCTTGATGACCCCGCACTTCACTTCCGCCATCTCGGCCTTCGGCATAGTCTTTTCGACATACTTCGCCATCGTCGCCACGGAGATATGGTTTGTCTACAGGAAACATTTCGTGGAAACCGCCACGGCCCTTAAGAACAAGCCGGACAAGGGAATGATAGACAGTATCCGTCAGCTCATATTCAGCGCCCTGACGCTGGGCGCATGGGACATAAGCCCTGCGGCGATGGAAAAGGATCACAAGGCGATAGGCATCATGGCCGGCATCGGCATACCGGTCGCCTGCTTCCTGCACGGCTACGCCGGCTTTATCTTCGGCTCCGTCAAGGCGAACGCGCTCTGGATGACGCCTCTTATGCCGGTTATATTCATAATGTCCGCCGTCGTCTCCGGTATCGCGCTCTGCCTGCTGGTATATACGATCGTGATGGAGGGACGCAAGAGGCTGGCGAAGCTCAAGAAACCGGGAACTTACGGCTATCAGGACCTGAAGCACATAAGGGGCGTCGAGGACCACGAAGTAAAGCTCACCGCTAAATTCCTTATGATATTCATGATATTGGCCATCACCCTGGAACTTCTTGACCTGGTCTTCAGGGGATACACCGCAATGAAGTCCTGGGATGCGCTCCGGGCGGTAATCTACCAGAGGGATGCCTTCAAGGTCTTCGTCCTCCAGTACACCATCGGGAACCTGTTGCCGTTCATCATGCTCCTCTGGCCGCGTATAACGGTAAAACGGGCGGCGATAGCCTCGGTCTTCGTCCTGTTCGGCGTGTTCATGATGAGGTGGAACGTCGTTATCGGCGGTCAGGCATTCTCGTCTACCTTCCACGGCTTCATGGAATACCACTTCCCCTGGGTCCCGGTCAATGCCGAGACGATCAAGGAAGGCTGGCCCGGGGTTCTTCTGGTGGCGGTTACGCCGTTTATCCTCTTCTATATACTGAATAAATTCGTGCCCGTGTTCATAGGAGAGAAAGAGGAAAAGGCTTAAACTCGGCTGATTTGCTTGCAATATCACTGAAATTAAAATAAAATAATAGCCCGGCGGATGATTTCGCCGGGCTTTTTTATTAGCTATTGAGGAGACAGGTTTTATGGAACCCAAAAGACCCCCGTATGAAAAAAACAACGGCGATTTCCTGACAAAAGAGCAGTTTCTGGTAGACGAGCTTAAGGTAGGCGACACCTGGCGGATGTTCAGGATAATGTCGGAGTTCGTCGAGGGTTTCGAGCAGATGCACGGCATCGGCCCGGCGGTAACCGTCTTCGGTTCCGCCCGCTCCAAGTCCACAGACCTTCGCTACCAGACCGCCCGCCGCCTGGGCAAGATAATGGCGGAAAAAGGCATCACTGTTGTAACCGGCGGCGGTCCCGGCATCATGGAAGCGGCAAACAGGGGCGCGTTCGAGAGCGGCGGCAAGTCCATAGGACTCAATATCGAACTTCCGCTCGAACAGGAACACAACCCATACCTCACGAAGGTAGTGCAGTTCCGGCACTTCTTCATACGAAAGGTTATGCTGGTAAAATATTCATTCGGCTTCATCATCTTTCCAGGCGGTTTCGGCACTATGGACGAGTGTTTCGAGGCCCTCACGCTGATCCAGACCATGAAAATACGCCCGTTCCCGGTAATCATGGTGGACAGGAAGTTCTGGTCTGGACTCTGGGGCTGGCTCTCCGACAACCTGCTCCGAGAGGGTACAATAAGCCCCGGAGACCTGGAGCTTATTACATTCCTCGATGAGCCGGAAGAGATAGCCGAGAGGATAACCGAGTTCATTGAGCGCGGCACAATTGAGGGCAAGCGCCCCTGGGCAGGCCGATAATGAGCAGTAGCCGACTGCACAAATTTAATTCGGACTACACCTGGACGGAGATTGCAAAAGAGGCGTATAAAGTTCCCCTCGCCCCCTGCCCCTCTCCCGGAGGTAGAGGGGTTAAGGAAGGAAGCGCGCAGGATGAATCTGCCGCCGGTCAACCGGCCTTCTGCGGCATAGACCGGCAGACTTTAATCGGACTAAAGGGCGAGAACGCCAAGTTTCACGTCCGGTATTTCGAGGTCGAGCCGGGAGGGCATAGTTCTCTTGAAAAGCACGAGCACGAACACGCCGTGATATGCGTCCGGGGCAAAGGCCGCGCGCTCGCCGGGGACAAAATCTTCGATGTTGGCTTCATGGACGCGCTATATGTCGCCCCGAACGAGCCGCACCAGCTTATAAATCCCGGCTCCGAGCCATTCGGCTTCATCTGCATCGTGGATGCGGAAAGGGACAGGCCGAAAGAGCTGTCGGACGACGAATTGAAATCCCTTGATGAATCCGAAGAGACCAGGGGCAAGTTTATCGGGTATATTCAGGGAGATTGAGAATATAAATAGTAACCTTTAGGAGGAGACACTGAATGAATAATTTAAAGCTTAAAGTCTGGATTATAACGCGCGTAAACAGGGTTATCAATAGAATGCTTCCGTATGATGCTTCAGAAGAAGCGTATAGTCAAGTCTATAATAAATTTCTTAAGGCTGTAAATAATATGACTGATGCATGCATACTGGAAGTAGGGTCTAGGAAAGAGACAAATTCAATAACTCAGAGAAACCGCTTTACATCAGCAAAAGAGTATGTAGGATTCGACTATTATGCAGGCGAGAACGTAGACGTGATAGGCGATGCCCATAACCTTTCGCGGTACCTTCCGGAAGAGCATTATGATGCTGTATTATGCATGGCGACATTTGAACATTTAGCAATGCCTTGGAAGACGGTGCTTGAGATTAACAAGGTCATTAAAAAAGGCGCGCTCGTTTTCATAAATACACACCCTGCGTATCCACCCCATAATCGGCCATGGGATTTCTGGAGATTTCAAAAGGCATCTTTCAACTCATTGTTAAACGAGAAGACCGGTTTCAGAATCATACACTGCGAAGAAGGGGATCCCGCATCTTTAGTTGCCTACAATAAAAAAACTTTTAAAGCGCACCGGAGTTTTCCTAAACGGATTGTGAATTTGGGAATAAGTGTTATTGCAGAAAAAATCGGTTTGCCAGACAAGAGCCTTTCATGGGAAATCGAAGTTAAAGATATGATTGACGGAGTATATCCACAACCAAACATTAAAAACAGGGTTTAAGAATACAGCTATGATCATCAAAAATATAACTCTCTACGACGGCACAGGCGCCGACGGCTATCCCGCCGACATATTGATTGACGGCGAGAGGATTGCGCGAATTTTACCCTCCCCACCTGCGGGGGAGGGTGGCGCATCGCGCCTGGTGGGGGCTGATGCGGAAGTAATCGACTGCACGGGTCTTGCCGCCGCGCCGGGGTTCATAGACATTCACGCGCACTCGGAGTTCTCGCTCCTTGTCGAGCCGTCCGCGCCCTCGAAGATTATGCAGGGCGTGACGACGGAGGTATCCGGGAACTGCGGCATGTCCGCCGCGCCGCTTGTCGGCGAAGCGGCAAGGGCGCGTCAGAGCGAGTTCGCGGAACTCGGAATCAAACAGACGTGGACGGACTTCCCCGGATACATGGACGCGCTCGAGAAGGCGCGGCCCGCGCTGAATTTCGCAACATATTGCGGGCACGGGAACCTGCGCGCGTCAGTCGTCGGATACGCGAATCGAAAACCGACCGAGGACGAGTTCCGGAAGATGGAGGCCCTGCTTGCGGAGGCGATGGAGGCTGGCGCCATTGGACTCTCCACGGGGCTTATCTACCCGCCGGGCGTTTACAGCGAGACTGGCGAGATCGTGCGCCTGGCGAAAGTCGTGG
>DAHWTK010000096.1:305-5918 GCA_027328825.1 Nitrospirota bacterium | reverse complement strand
TTTATTGACGTCAGAATGTTCATAGAATTTGAACTTAAATTTATCCCAAAAAAGTTTAAATATTGGTTTCATTTTAATACCGCTAAGACAGCCGAAGGCAAATTGAACTGGTATAGTCAACCGTTTATAAATAAAACATCAATTAATCCTCGGTTGAATCAAAATCTGGAGCTATAGCTAATGAAATACCGAAAGGAGAAGGATTCGCTCGGCACGGTAAATGTGCCATACGGCGCCTACTGGGGCGTCCAGACCCAGAGGGCCGTGGAAAATTTTCCCATATCCGGGCTTCGAGCGCATCCGAAGCTCATATGGGCAAGCGCCGTTATTAAAAAAGCCGCGGCCCAGGCCAACGCGAAGCTCGGTAAACTCGACCCCGGCTTCGCGCATAATATAGTAAAAGCGGCTGAAGAAGTCATGGATGGGAAGTTCGACTCCCAGTTCGTCGTTGACGTTTACCAGGCCGGCGCGGGCACTTCGCACAACATGAACACGAACGAGGTCATTGCGAACCGGGCGCTGGAGCTTATGGGCCTGAAAAAGGGCGATTATAAATCGTGCAGCCCGAACGACCACGTGAACATGTCCCAGTCCACGAACGACGTATTCCCGACGGCCATGCGCATCGCGGCAATCGCGGTTTTTATGGACCTCTCCGGCGAGATGAAGAAGCTCTCGGTTTCGCTGTCCGGAAAGGCCGCCGAGTTCGACCGTATCCTGAAATCCGCCCGGACGCACCTCCAGGACGCCGTACCGATACGCCTGGGACAGGAGTTTTCCGGTTACGCAAAGGCGTCGGAAAAGGGCGTTGAAAGGCTTGCCTGCGCAATTGCCGAGCTTGGCGAACTCGGGCTTGGCGGGAGCGCCGCCGGCACCGGCATCAACACGCACAGGGACTATGCTGCGACTGCCGTGGAATACATAAGAGAGACAATGGGTTTCGACGTAAGGCCGTCCGCGAATCTCTTTTACTCCATGCAGAGCCAGGGTGCAGCTCTCATGGCGTCCGGGGCGCTCAGGTATATAGCCTCGGATTTAATACGCATAGCAAACGACCTGAGGCTTCTGTCCTCCGGTCCCATGACCGGCCTTGCCGAAATAACGCTTCCCGCAGTCCAGCCCGGCTCCTCGATAATGCCGGGCAAGGTGAACCCTGTCATGGCCGAGATGCTCGACATGGTATGTTTTCAGGTAATCGGAAACGACAGGGCTGTAGAAATGGCGGCTCAGGGCGGCCAGCTCGAGTTAAACGTCATGATGCCGGTAATGGCGCATAACCTCCTGACGAGCGCGGAAATCCTTAAAAACGCCGTCAGGGTCTTCCGTGTGAAATGCGTGGACGGCATTACGGCGAACGAAGAGAGATGCAGATATTATGTCGATAAAAGCATGGGCATCGCCACTGCGCTGAACCAGCACATAGGCTATTTGAATGCCGCCGAGGTGACAAAGGAGTCGCTCAGAACCGGCAGGTCGGTTGCGGAGATAACGAAAGAGAGGGGTTATCTCTCCGAAGAGGACTTCAGGAAGGCCTTCGACCCGATGCGGCTTACGGAGCCGGGTTAAATTATTCCCAGTTCTTTTCCCGCCTTTTTTAACTTGTCCACCGCGAAATCCAGGTCTCCCTTCGAGTGCGACGCGGACACCATGCAGCGTATCCTGGCTTTGCCTTTCGGGACGGTGGGATAGGTTATCGCCTGGGCGAATACCTCTTCTTTGAAGAGCATCGAGGACAACCGCTTCGCCTTCTCAGCGTCTCCGACGATTAACGGCGTAATGGGCGTCCCGGTGCGCCCGGTATCGTATCCCAGCTCATGCACCTTTCCCCGGAAATAAACAGCATTCTCCCATAGCTTCTTTACCGCTCCGTCGTCTGATTCGAGAATCTTTACCGCGGCGATGCACGCAGCCGTATCCGCCGCCGTAGCCGCGGACGAAAAGAGAAAAGGCCTCGCCTTCTGGCGCAGGAACTCGATTAACGCCGCGCTCCCGGCGACATATCCGCCCACGACTCCGAAGGCCTTAGAAAGCGTGCCTATCTCTATGTCTATTTTCCCGTGCAGTTCGAAGTGGTCTACGATACCCCGGCCCCCGCGCCCGAGCACGCCCTCGCCGTGCGCGTCGTCAACCATGACTATCGCGCCGAATTTTTCCGCCGCATCCGCAATCTCTTTAAGCGGGGCAATGTCTCCGTCCATGCTGAAGACACCGTCCGTTATAACCAGCTTTCTTTTCCTGGATGAGGCATTGAGCTTCGCTTGCAGTTCGGATACGTCCGCATGGGCATACCGGGTTACGTGCGCCTTTGAAAGGCGTATACCGTCGATTATACTGGCGTGATTCAGCTCGTCGGAAAAAATCTCGTCGTCCTGGCCCATAAGCGCCTGAATAACGCCTATGTTCGCCATGAAGCCGGACTGAAGCGCAAGCGCCGCCTCCACGCCCTTGAAATGCGCCAGCGCCTCCTCGAGCTCCCTGTGCAGAGTCAAGGTTCCGGCAATCGAGCGTACCGCCGCCGGGCCTGCGCCGTATCTCTCCAGCGCCTCCTTCGCGGCGTCCACAAGGCGCCTGTCGTCCGCAAGGGCAAGGTAGTTGTTCGAGCAGAGGTTCAAAACCCTCCGTCCGTTGGCCATTATCCAGGCCCTCTGGGCGGAGCCTATCTCATGGATGACGTTATGAAGCCCTGCGGCCTTCAGCGTTTCGAGTTCCTCCCTTATGAAATTTAATTTACCCATTATCCCTCTCTTTAAACATGGAAGGCGGCTTGGTCGTTAAACAGTTATCGTTAATAATACCTTACTTTTATAGCAGTTATGGCATTTCAAGTCCAGAAAAAACCAGAACGGTTCATATTGGGCTGGCCTGATGTATTTTAGCCCTTGACTTCCGGCCCTCGGATGTGATAAAAAATGAACGTTCATTCTCGGAGGGGTTAGTGGAGAAACCGGATAAACGCTGCGCAATCGTCCGCGCAACGCTCGACCTAGTCGCCGAGCAGGGCTTTCACGGCGCGCCGATGGCCCTCGTCGCAGACCGCGCGGGTGTCGCGGCGGGGACTATTTACCGCTACTTTGAGAGCAAGGACGTCCTAATAAACGAGGCTTATCACTACCTCGAGGAACGTTTTTTCGCCGCGATGATGGAGCGTTACCCTGAAGGAGCGCCTGTGCGCGAACGCTTTCTGCACATAGGCGGAGTGCTTGTCCGCTACTGCATCGACGCTCCGCTCGAATTCCGGTTCCTGGAGCAGTTCCATAATTCCCCTTACGGGGTGGAACATCGCCGGGAAAAGCTTTTCAACAAAAACAACAGGGACGTCATAACCGAGCTTTTCAATGAAGCGCTTGACCTGGGGGTTGTAAAGGAACTGCCTCTCCCGGTGCTCTTCGGGCTGGCCTTCGGGCCGCTTCTCGATATCTGCCGCGACCATATCCTCCATTTCATTGAGCTGGACGACGAGCTTGTATCGCGCTGTGTAGAGGCCTGCTGGGATGCAATCCGGTGTTAAACCGCGGGGCCGGGGATAAGCTTTCCGATGCCGCAATACGCATGAAGGCGCTGTTTCGGCGCTATTTTATTTAGGATAGAGGTGTTTATGAAATTCAGGAGCGGTGTGTTGTATGCGTTTGCCGTCGCTGCGGCTGGCGTGATATTGATAAGCGGCTGCGGCAAAAAAGCCGGGGCCATCTCAAAGATGAAAATGCCTCCCCAGGAAGTCGGGGTGGTAACCATAAAACCCCGGCGCGTGACGCTTACGACCGAGCTTCCAGGGCGCATATCGGCCTATCTCGTTGCGGAGGTCAGACCGCAGGTCGGCGGGATTATCCTTAAACGTCTTTTTACCGAAGGCTCCGACGTGAAGGCCGGGGAAGTCCTCTACCAGATAGACCCGGCGACTTACCAGGCCGCATACGCAAGCGCGAAGGCCGCGCTCGACAACGCCACGGCGAACGTCGTGCCGCTCAAGCTGAAGGCCGGGCGTTACGCCAGGCTCGTGAAAATAAACGCCGTGAGCAAACAGGACTCAGACGAGGTCTCGGCCCAGCTCAAACAGGCCGAGGCGCAGGTGGAGGCGGCGAAGGCCGCTCTGGATATGGCGCGGATAAACCTCGCCTATACGAAGATAACGGCGCCCATCTCCGGGCGTATCGGGCTGTCGTCCGTGACGACCGGGGCGCTCGTTACCGCGAACCAGGCCGCTCCGCTAGCGACTATCCAGAGGCTCGACAAAGTTTATGTGGACGTTACCCAGTCCGCCGCCGACCTCCTGAAACTGAAGCGAAACCTCGCAAGGGGGCGCATGAAAAGGGGCGCGGGGCAGGCCCGCGTGAAGCTTGTCCTGGAAGACGGGACGCCCTATCCGCTATCCGGGACGCTCAGGTTTTCAGATGTGACGGTTGACGAGAGCACCGGCTCCGTTACTGTCCGCACGGTATTTCCAAATCCCGGAGAGGTCCTCATGCCGGGGATGTATGTCCGGGCGGTACTTGAGGAGGGCGTCGATGAAAACGCCATCCTCGTGCCGCAGCAGGGTGTAACGCGGGACTACTCAGGCGACGCTACGGCGCTTCTTGTAGACCCGTCCGGAAAGGTGGAGCAGAAGATTATAAAGGTCAACCGCACAATCGGGGATATGTGGCTTGTCGATGAGGGCCTGAAGCCGGGCGATCGCGTTATCGTGGAAGGCTTGCAGAAGGCAAAACCCGGCTCGACCGTGAAAGCCGTCCCGGCCAGCCTTGCATCCGCAGACGCCGGCGCTTCCGCCTCTCCGGCGAAGGATTAAGGGGCGCCGCCATGTTATCAAGATTTTTCATAGACCGCCCGATATTCGCCTGGGTCATAGCCATAATCATAATGCTCGCGGGCCTTCTGGCGATAAAAATCCTGCCCGTGTCGCAATATCCGTCCATCGCGCCTCCGCAGATAGCCGTAACCGCCGTATATCCGGGCGCGTCCGCAAAGACAGTCGAGGACTCCGTAACCCAGGTGATAGAGCAGAAGATGAACGGCATCGACCACCTGCGCTACATGTCCTCCACCAGCGACTCCACCGGGACATCCGCCATAACCCTCACCTTCGACGCCGGCGCAGACCCGGACATCGCCCAGGTGCAGGTGCAGAACAAGCTCCAGCTCGCCATGCCGCTTCTGCCTGAAAGCGTGCAGCAGCAGGGCGTACAGGTTACAAAGGCGACCAAGAACTTCCTTATGGTAATAGGCTTCATATCCGAGGACGGGCGGCTTAGCAGGTACGACCTGGCCGACTACCTGGCCGCATATGTCCAGGATCCATTGAGCCGGGTAGACGGCGTCGGAGACATGCTGCTCTTCGGCTCACAGCACGCCATGCGCATATGGCTTAACCCGAACAGGCTGAACAACTATCACCTGACTCCGGCGGATGTGAGCGCCGCCATCAATGCTCAGAACGCGCAGGTCTCCGCGGGCCAGCTCGGAGGGACACCCGCCGCGCCCGGCCAGGAGCTGAACGCGACAATAACCGCCCAGACGCTTTTAAGGACTCCGGAGCAGTTTGAAAACATAGTGCTCAGGACCAACCCCGACGGCTCCACGATAAGACTCAAGGACGTCGGGCGAGCCGAAATAGGGAGC
>DAHWTK010000096.1:0-295 GCA_027328825.1 Nitrospirota bacterium | reverse complement strand
AACTACGACTCCATCGCGCGCTACGACGGGAAACCGGCGGCGGGGCTTGCCATAAAACTCGCTCCGGGAGCGAACGCCATCAAGACTGCGGCGGCAGTGAGGGCGAAGGTAGCCGAGTTGGCGAAATATTTCCCGCCCGGGACCAAGGCCGTATTCCCGTACGACACGACTCCGTTCGTGAAATTATCTATAGAGGAGGTCGTGAAGACGCTCCTGGAGGCAATCGCGCTGGTGTTTCTTGTCATGTTCCTTTTCCTCCAGAACTTCCGGGCTACCCTTATCCCCACGATAGCTG
>DAHWTK010000095.1 GCA_027328825.1 Nitrospirota bacterium | reverse complement strand
TCTTGCCGACCTTCACGAAGAAGGTACCGAATATGGAAGTGAGTATTGAGATGCCGCCAAGAACAAGCGGGTAGGCAAGCGCCTTGCTTATGACGTCAGCCCCGGCGTTCTTGAAGAGAAGCGCGCCAAGGAGCATCGAGGAGACTATCGTAACGGCATAGGTCTCAAAGAGGTCTGCGGCCATACCGGCGCAGTCGCCGACGTTGTCGCCCACGTTGTCAGCTATAACGGCGGGGTTCCTGGGGTCGTCCTCAGGGATACCGGCTTCGACCTTGCCCACGAGGTCGGCGCCGACATCAGCGCCCTTCGTGAATATGCCGCCGCCGAGACGGGCGAATATGGAGATAAGGCTGCCGCCGAAACCAAGGCCGACGAGCGGCCTGACGAGGTCGGCAGGCGCCGCGTTCGGCATTACGTTCTGAAGAACGAGGAAATAGCCGGAAAGGACCAGAAGTCCGAGGCCCACGACCAGCATACCGGTTATGGCGCCGCCCCTGAACGCAACGTTCATCGCCGGGTTAAGACCCTGCTTTGCGGCCTCGGTGGTGCGGACGTTGGAGCGCACGGATATGTTCATGCCGATGATGCCGGCCGCCGCGGAGCCAAGCGCCCCGATGACGAAGCCGATTGCCGTAAGAGGCCCAAGACCTATGGAAGCCGGCGAGATGCCTATGATGATGGCGATTATTACGCCGACTATCGCTATGGTGGTGTACTGACGTTTGAGGTACGCACCAGCGCCCTCCTGAATGGCCTTCGAGATTCTCTGCATCTTCTCGTCGCCCTGGCCCAGTTTCATAATCCAGCCTATGCTGATAATACCGTATATCACGGCGATGATACTGCAAACCAATGCTATCAATACGTTTGTATCCATGATCCTCGAATTACCCCCTTTCAGATATTGCGGTTAAAAAAAATAATCGGCAGATTTGCTTGCTATCCCCCCTTCCCTGAATATGCTATATTTAATTTATCTAAAACGTCGTTTTACAGGCGCGGGAATTCTACTCCTTCCACGCTTTTTTTCCAAATTAAAAATATTAATACAATAATAAGACTACCGACGAGAAGACTATATATAACCGGATTACATAAATTAATCAAGAAAAAACCCGGATTCCCGCTTTCGCGGGAATGCCCCCCCGATTAATTAAAACGAACGATGAGCGTAAGAAACTTAATCCCAACTGCGCTCTCGTCGGAAATAACGCCCCCCGCTTTTAATTGAAACTGTTCATCGCCGCCGGAAGCCCTTTTTTAAATATCGTCAGGACAGCCTCAGCCGCAGTGGCGACAGTTTCCTCGACCGTCTTCCGCTCTTCCTCGATAAACCTGGAAAGCACGTAATCAGCCGGGGCGAGCCTTGGGTCTGGCCGCCCGATGCCGACTCTCACCCGTATGAAATCCGCCCCCACATGCGATATTACGGAGGTTACGCCCCTGTGGCCCCCGCCGCCCCCGGAAGGGCGGATTCTTATTCTGCCAAGCGGCAGGTCCATGTCGTCGTGAACAACGAGCAGGTCTGAAGGGGCGACCCTATAGTATCTGATGGCCTCTCCCACGGCGTCGCCGCTCAAGTTCATAAACGTCTGCGGCTTCATCAGCAAGATGGATTCTCCCTCGAATTCGGCCCTTGCCGTAAATGCGCCAAAGGACTTTTTGTAAGAGCCTTTTCCGAGGAGTTTCCCGGCGAGTGCGTCCACCACCATGAACCCTATGTTGTGGCGCGTACCTGCATATTCTGCCCCGGGATTTCCAAGTCCGGCGACTATCTTCAAAACTATTTCGCCTTTTCGGTCTTAGCCTTCTCCGGTTTTTCTTCTTCTTCCTTCTTCTTCGTCAGGACTTCAGGCTCCTTCACTTCCGCTGCGGCTTCTGTCGAGAGCATCGCATCGAGCTTCTCGGCTGATATCGGCGGGGCGACGGCAAAGAGCACCGTGCCGGCGTCCGTAAGGGCCTTCACGCCGTCGGGAAGCTTCAGGCTTCCCACATGGACGGACTCGTTCATCTTAAGCCCCGAGCAGTCCACCTCGATGTGCTCCGGTATCTTTGCAGGCAGACATTCCACGACAATATCCCTCACGGGATGGGAGAGTATTCCGCCTTCCTTTACGCCCGCGGGCTGGCCGCCAATCTGCACTACGGCCACGGTCACGTGAACGGTCTTGTTCTCGGCGACCTCCTGAAGGTCGGCATGGATCAGGACGTTCTTTACAGGGTCTACCTGGTAATCCCTGAGGATGGCCATCTTCTCCCTGCCTTCCATCTCTATGGAGAGGAGCTTGCTCCCGCCGTCGCCGGAAGTTATTATCCGGGAGAGTTCCTTGCTATCGAGTGAAATCGGCGTCGGGTCTCCGACACCGTATATTATTCCCGGTATCCTGCCTTCGCGCCTCAAACTTCTTGCAGGACCCTTCCCCCTTCCATCTCGGATTTGAACCTTCAATGCCGTCTTGTTCATCTATTCCTCCTATGCAAACAACGAGCTCAGCGAGCTCTCATCGTGTATCCTCTTTATCGCCTCGCCAATGAGCGGCGCAACCGTAAGCACCTTGAGCTTCGGGCATTCCTTCTGCTTGCCGTCCATGGCAATCGTATTCGTTACGACCACCTTGTCAAGCTCGGATTCATTAAGCCTCTTTATGGCGGGGCCGGACAGGACGGCGTGAGAACATGCCGCCATAACCTTCTTCGCCCCGTTTCTCTTTATCGCGTCCACCGCCTTCGTTATGGTGCCTGCGGTGTCTATCATGTCATCGAGCAGGAGCGCGTCGCGGCCCTTGACGTCTCCGATGATGTTCATCACCTCGGCCACATTAGGCGCGCTTCTGCGTTTGTCGATTATGGCTATGCTCCCGCCGAGCCTTTTCGAGAACGCCCTTGCCCGCTCCACACCTCCCGCGTCCGGTGATATTACGACGGGATTGTCGAGTCCTATGTCTTTCAGATAATCGAAGAGCACCGGGGTCGCAAAGAGGTTATCCACCGGCACGTTAAAAAATCCCTGTATCTGCCCGGCGTGGAGGTCAACCGTAAGCACCCTGGCCGCGCCCGCCGTGGTTATGAGGTCCGCCACGAGCCTTGCGGTGATAGGCACCCTGGGCTGGGCCTTTCTGTCCTGCCGCGCGTAGCCGTAATACGGGATTACGGCGGTAATGCGCTTTGCGGATGCCCTCTTGAAGGCGTCAATCATCAAAAGCAGTTCCATGAGGTTATGGTTTACCGGCGACGACGTCGGCTGGACGGCGAAGACGTCCATACCCCTCACGTTCTCGTTGATTTTGACGTTTATCTCCCCATCGGAAAATGTCGCGACGAAGGCGTCACCCAGGGGTATACCCAGATAAAAGGCAATTTCCTTCGCCAGGACGATATTCGCATTGCCTGAGAAAAGCTTTAATTCGTGCGCCATTCTTTATACAAGTCCTTAAAAATGGCCCGATGAGCCGGGCAGCTACAAGTAAAAAAGAATCCTGGCTGGGGCGCCAGGATTCGAACCTGGGAATGGGAGATTCAAAGTCTCCTGACTTACCGCTTGTCGACGCCCCAACTTATGTCATGTCTTCCCCTGGAGAGCGGCCATCTCCCTGTCGTATTCCGCCATGACCTTCTGCTCTATCATCTCGCGCGTCTCGGTGTTGAGCGGGTGCGCCATATCCCGGTAGGTCCCGTCCTTTCTCTTCTTGCTCGGCATGGCAACGAACGTTCCGGACTTCCCTTGTATGATCTTCAGGTCCCGCACCACAAAGGAGTTGTCGAACGTTATCGTGACATATGCCTTCAATTTGTCTTCGGAAACAGGAAATACCTTGACCTCGGTTACCTCCATAAACTTCTCCCCCCTCTCGCTCTACCCTCAAGTATCCCCCTGTAACAAACAAGGGGCTTTAGAGAACAGGCGCCGGCCAACTGGGGATGTTTCTCGTGACGATCAATCTGCAGCCGGTGTCCTTAAGGCTCGCGGATGTATTCCTGGCTTCCGCTTCCGTCCTGAAAACGCCGAACACCGTCGGGCCGCTCCCGGACATCAAAGCGCCCAGCGCCCCCGCTTCGGTCAGCCTTCTTTTCAGGACGTCTATCTCTGGATACCTTACAACCGTAACACGTTCAAGGTCATTTTTCAGACAGGAAGCAATAACGGAGACGTCCGCCGCCGGTCGAGCCGGTTGACCGGCATCTGCGAATTTTGCCGTCCTGCCAGCGAATATATTAAGCTCGGAAAGTTTAATATCACCGGATTTGTTTGTCAACCCTAAATTTAACTGTGAATAAACCCATGACGTGGATACTCCGAAGGAGGGTTTTACAAGAAGGAACCATATTTCGCCCAAAGGCTCAAGGGCCTTAAGCCTCTCGCCTATGCCCTCGGCGAGCGCCAGAGGCCGGAAAAGGAAGAATGGCACGTCCGCGCCGATTTTCGCTCCTATCTCCCGGAGACGTTCGTCGCCAACTGCTTCTCCCAGAAGGATATTCAGCCCTTTCAGCACTGCCGCCGCATCGCTTGAACCGCCGCCGAGGCCAGCCGCGACAGGCGTTCTTTTCGTTATTTCAATCCTTACTCCGCCTTTAAAACCTGCTGCCAGGCCCGCATGGACAACCTCATCAAGAAGCGCCCTGGCTGCCCGGTAAGCCACATTTCCGGACCCATCTGGCACGTCCGGCGAATCACAGACGACCTCGAGGCCTCCGTCAGTCAGTGTAATTTTCACGTCGTCGGCAAGCTCAAGCGCCTGCATGACGCTTACTATGTCGTGATAGCCGTCCGGCCTTTTGCCCAATACCTCGAGCGAGAGGTTTACCTTAGCCGGCGCCTTTATTGTAACCTGCGTATACCTTTTCATGGCCCGAGGAGTCTATATTTATCCGCACAAAAAGTCAACTTCATTGAATAAGCGTCAAGAAAGCGTCGGGAACCATAATGGTTTTAAGCATAACCACTCACTCAAAACTGAGCGTTTTCGCGCTTCAAGACAACTTGAAATTTCAAAAGTGAAACTTGCGAATATAACCCTTTATAAACAAAGAATTTCTTTCGGCGACTTTCATCTTATTTTGCCGTGGCCCGCTTCTTGCTTACTAATATATGTAAGTATTACATCACACTAAAACAGGACGTTTTAACATGCCTGAATGTAAAGCCGGGGAATCACTGGAAAACTGGCGTGAGCAGTTCGAGGCACTTTTCTCAAACCTCCCGATAGGCATATCCTACCTTACCACCGATATGCGTTACATCAGGATAAATCCCTTCCTCGAAGAAAAAATCGGCATCAAGTCCAAAGACATCGAGGGACAGCACTGCTACGACGTTAACGGCATATACAAGAACGACGCGGCCCGCACAGGCGAGGAGAGGATATGCGATTTCTGCGGCGTGAAAAACGCCCTTAAGAAAGGGAAACCGTTCAAGTTCGAAAGGCGCGTGCGCAACGACTTCATCGTCGAGAACATGGGCGTCCCGCTCAAAAACAGAGACGGCAGGATAATCGGCGCGGTTGAGATTATCGTGGACGTTACCGAGCGTGTCCGTCTCGAGGAAAAGCTGAAGGAGCAGGCGGCGAACCTCGAAAAGGCAGTCGAGGAGAAGACGAAGGAGCAAGACGAGTTCACTGCGATGCTCACTCACGATCTCAAAACCCCCCTTACCTCCATCCTCGGCTACAGCTCGATTATCCTCTCAGGCGAGCTCGGCCACGTGCCTGAAAAACAAAAACAGCCCATAGAAGGGATACTGGTAAACGCGCAAAGGATGCTTAGGCTTGTGAGAAACATTCTTTCCGCGGGCAGGATAAAAGAGAAAGCGCTTGAGCTCGACAGAAGGCCCATGAAAATACAGTCCCTGATAACGGAGTCCATAAAGAACATGGCCCCCCAGATAAACGACAAGGGACATATTACGAGAATGGAGTTCGATCCGAACCTCCCGCCTGTCCTCGCAGACAAGGAACACCTTGAGCGGGTGATGTGCAATCTCATAGCCAACGC
>DAHWTK010000094.1 GCA_027328825.1 Nitrospirota bacterium | reverse complement strand
TGCGCTACCAGGCTGCGCCACGCCCCGCTCAGAAGGGAAATATATACACCAGCCGCCGGGCAATGTCAACAGTTTTCGTTACGGAAGTATATCACGGCGCGGGAAAAGTTTTCTTATGGAATGATTTTCGATCAAGGTATTCGAGAATTGAATGTTGTTTGTTAATATCGTAAATCTGATTCCAAGAGTAAAACTCATCGGTCGGGAAGGTTCATTGTCGGCAGTAATTCCGGATTATTGCCGGAACCTATTGATTGTTAAAGTATAAAATATTATCATTAGATCTTTTTCACCCGGTATAGAAAACAGGGCGAAAACGGGCCGTTTCCGGCCTGTTTTGCATAAAAACGCGGGCGCGGGGAGGGCTACTTTTTCACCAGTTCGCGCCCGGTCTCGTATGCCTCGCGCAGCGCCGTGGGGTGAGATTTTATCTCGCCTTTGGCGTCGATTCGGGCGTAAAGGAGGTTCTTCCAGTGCAGGACGCCGATGGCGTCAAAGAAATATTTCACTGTAAAAACAGCGCCTTGGAAGGCTTCAGGGACTCCGGAGCCGGCGGTGGAGATAAATACCCCGCGCCTCTGAATATCCCCGTGACGCCTGGGAAGAGGCTCCTTGAGGACGTATTTCCTCGCCCAGAGGCACTGGCAGCGGTCAACCAGCGCCTTTGCCCATGCGCTTAACCCCATGAAATATATGGGAGAAGCGAGCACGACATGGTCCGCTTCGATGATCTTGTCGAGTATCGGCTGGAAGGCGTCCTCGACCTCGCAACGCCCGGTTTTGTAGCACCGCCCGCAGGAAATGCAGGGGTCAAAACGCGCCCGGCTTACATAAATTAGCTCCGTTTCCGCGCCGGCGTCCGCCGCTCCGCGCAGAAGCTCGGCAAGCAGGATTTCCGTATTTCCGCCAGACCTTGGACTACCTGAAAATCCTAACACTTTCATCGAGTTATTTCACGGACCTCATGTACATTATGAGCGAATTCATCTCGGCGGAGTCGCCAGGAAGGGGCTTTCCCTTCAGATTTTCGGTGATACAGCCGTTTATTACGTTCTTAAGTGCCGGGTCTTCCGGGTATTTTGCGGTATCTTTCTTAATGTTTTCAGTGGTTTTGTGGCATGACCCGCAAGATTTGCCGTTGGTGCCGAGGAATGTGCCGTAAAACAGTTTTTTCCCCGTTTCCACAGAAGGTCCGCTATCGGCATATGCCGTGTAACACACTGAAAATACAATAAAAACAAGCGCAAATACCCACGCGATACGCATCATAATCCCTCCCGGTATAAAGTGATTTACGGGTTGCACTTCCCGCAGATTGACTTGAACAGCGTGGTGCTTAAGTATCTGTCGCCCCGGTCCGGGAAAAGTGTGACGATTGTGCCTGATTTGAGGTTTTTTGCGGCCTGAATTGCGCCCGCCATGGCCGCTCCGGAGGACATGCCGACGAATATTCCTTCCTTAAGCGCAAGGTCGCGGGCTGTCTCATATGCCATATCGTCATCGATTGTCAGCTTGTCGTCGAGCTTGGACGGGTCGAATATCTTCGGGACTATGGCCTCCTTCATGTTTTTAAGGCCCTGGATCTTGTGTCCCATGACTGGCTCTACTCCGATGATTCTTATGGAGTTATCGTATTCCTTGAGCCTCTTGCCCACGCCCATTATGGTGCCCGTGGTCCCGATCCCGGCCACGAACGCGGCCACATCGCCCTTTGTCTGCGTATAGATTTCCGGCCCTGTGGTTTCGTAGTGGGCGTTTACATTATAGCCGTTTGCGAACTGGTTCGGCATGAAATAGACTTCCGGCGCGGCCTCGAGAATTCTATGCGCCTCGCGTATGGCGCCGTCAGTGCCTTCTCCGGCTGGAGTAAGGACAATCTCCGCACCGAGGGCCTGAAGTATGCTCCTGCGTTCGAGCGAGACACACTCCGGCATGGTTAGCTTAAGCCTGTATCCCTTTGCCGCGGCGACCATGGCAAGCCCGATGCCGGTATTGCCAGACGTCGCCTCAAGTATAATCCTGTCCATCGTAAGAAGGCCCTGCTCCTCCGCCTTCAATATCATATAGAACGCAGGCCTGTCCTTGACGGAGCCGCCGGGATTTGCGCCTTCGAGCTTCGCCATTATCCGGACGTGCGGGTTCGGGTTGATGTTCCGTATTTCCACCAAGGGGGTGTTTCCTATGGAGTCGAGCACACTCATTATGTATGTTGCCGTCCTTTCAAGGCCTGGTCTTGATAATAAATCCAATATTAGTATAAATTCATGGACAGGCGCTGTCAACCAAAGTTATAATGCATGTTATGGATATTTCTCTTCCAAGACTCACGATATCCGCCCCGCACAGGAGTTCCGGCAAAAGCACCGTTACGATAGGGCTTTGCGCCGCGCTCTCGGCCAGGGGGCTGAAAGTCCAGCCCTTCAAGAAAGGGCCGGACTTCATAGACCCGATGTGGCACGAGGCCGCGACGGGCAGGCCGTCCTACAACCTCGACTTCTACATGATGGGCGCCGAAAAGATACTCGGCAGCTTCCGGAGGCGGGCAAAAGGCGCGGATATATCCATAATAGAGGGCAACATGGGTCTCTATGACGGGGTGGACATCGAGGGTGCCGACTCCACCGCCGGGCTGGCAAGGCTCCTTAAGGCTCCAGTCCTGCTTGTAATAGACTGCTACGGCATGACCAGGGGCATTGCGCCGCTTGTAAACGGGTTCCGCGATTTCGAGCCGGATACGGAGATTGCCGGAGTGATACTTAATAAGGTAAAAGGGGCGAGGCACGAAAAGAAGCTCCGGGAGGCCGTTGAGCGGTTCTGCGGCGTGCCTGTGCTTGGGGCATTGCCGCACAGGGATGAGATGGGAATCAAGATGCGGCACCTGGGCCTCGTGCCGCTCAGGGAGGAGGAAGAGCTCCTGCCGGTGATTTCCGAGATGCGGAGCATCATAGCCGAAAACCTCGACCTGAATAAAATAATTGAAATAGCCTCGTCAGCCGGGCCTCTGCCGGAGCTTGGCCGGGAGGAAACGGTTATTCCGGAGCCGATTGTCCGGATTGGCGTGGCGATGGACAGGGCGTTTACGTTCTATTACCCGGAAAATCTTGAAGCGCTCCGGGCGGCGGGGGCGGAACTGGTCCCGTTCTCGCCAATGACCGACGAGACCCTCCCGGAAGTTGACGCTTTGTATATAGGAGGGGGGTTCCCGGAAGTACACATGGAGGCCCTCGAAAAGAACGTATCCATGAGAAGGGCCGTAAAGGAAGCCGCCGACGCCGGAATGCCCATTTACGCCGAATGCGGCGGGCTTATGTATTTATGCGGGAGCATTGTATGGGAAGGGCTTATGTGCCGCATGGCCGAGGTATTTCCCTGCGCAATAAAAATGTCCAGGCGGCCCGTCGGGCACGGCTACGTCCTGCTCCGCCCCACGGGCCGTGGCCCCTGGCCGATGTTCGCGGAGGAGATAAGGGCGCACGAGTTCCATCATTCGAGCATAGAAAGGATTGGCGAAGACGCCGGGTTTGCCTTCGAAGTGCTCCGGGGCAGGGGAGTGGACGGTAAAAACGACGGCATGACGTATAAAAATGTGCTGGCCGCTTATACGCATATACATTCCCTCGGCACGCCCGGCTGGGCCCCGGCCTTTGTGGATTTAATAAGGAAAACTTCTATTGATACTATTAAGGGAAATTATTAATTAAATTTATAAAGGTTTTAAAATTTTCTATATTGATTCTATTAAAAAAGCTTGACAACCTGCCCTTTACAGACTTATATTATCAGCGAAAATAAACGGCGTTTTAAAATTGATTCCTAAAAAGCGTAACCTCCGGCAGTAAAACGCAAAGTTTATTCTTTCCCGTCCGAAGTCCGGGTCGCAAAGCCGCGGAACAAGGCAGAATGTCAAGCCAATTTTATAGAATCACAGGTGTCGCTGGGGCGTCTGTGGGTGGTAGGGTAACTCTCTTAATCAGGAGGTAGTACGATGCCGACGATTGAATTCAAAGGCAGAACTTACGAAGTTGACGAGGACGGATATCTGATTAATCTGAACGACTGGAACGAGGACATCGCCGGTTTCCTGGCGGAGCAGGAAGAAGTCGAAATGACCGAGGCGCACTGGGAAGTGGTTAATTTCCTCAGGGATTACTATGCCGAATACAAGATAGCCCCGATGATAAAGATACTGGTCAAGGCCATTGGCGCAAAGCTCGGGCCGGAGAAAGGCAACACGAAGTATCTCTACCAGCTCTACCCCGCCGGGCCCGCGAAGCAGGCCTGCAAAATCGCCGGGCTTCCCAAGCCGACCGGTTGCGTATAGTCAAATCGGAAGCGGTCTTTATGGTCCCGTCCCGCTCGGTTGAGCGGGGCGGGATAAGCGTCAACCGGTCTTGAAGGAAGGAGATCGATGGAATTTTCTCTGCTTACGATAATCTTTTCCCTGATGGCCTATGGAGCGGCGGCTGTTTTCGTCTTCGGCATTCTCTGCAAAATAATGGTATACGCCAAGACCCCGTCTCCCCTAAAAATACCTACCACGCCAGCCCCCACAACCTCCCTCGGCGCAGGTGTCCGCGTCTTGAGCGAAGTGTTATTGTTCAGGAGCCTATACAGAAGCAACAAATGGACATGGCTGGGCGGCGTGGTCTTTCACTGGGCCTTTCTGCTCGTGGTGCTGAGGCACCTCCGTTATTTCCTTTATCCGTTGCCCGCCTGGGATATGAAACTCCAGAGCATAGGCATCTATGCCGGAATAGTCCTCCCGATAGCGGTGCTGTATCTCCTCATGAGGCGCACCACGGTAGACAGGACGGTATTCATATCCTCCCTGGCGGATTACTTCGTTCTTACGCTGATTTTCTTTATTGCCGGAACCGGTCTGCTTATGAAGTTCTACGAGCGGCCCTTCATGGTTGACATAAAAGGTTTTGTGTACGGCCTTGCTACGTTTAATTTCTCTACCGTACCGACGGATCCGGTTTTTCTTGTACACATCACCCTGGTGATGCTGCTGCTTGCGTACTTCCCGTACAGCAAGCTCGTGCATGCGCCTGGGATATTCTTCAGCCCGACGAGGAATCAGGCGGATAACCCGAGGGAGAGAAGGCACGTAAACCCCTGGTCGCCGAACCTTACTTAAGGAGATTTCAAATTGGCAAAAGTAAAGCTTGATGTCCCTGAGCTGACCGGTGAGATAACGATACCCGGCCTTAAAGAAGATGCCGCGGCGGCTATAAAAAGCCATAACGCGCCGGCGAAGGACATGACCGACTTGGGCTTCCCTACGGAGCTTGTCCCGGACTGGAAGGAGAAGGCGGTCGCCAAGTTCGCCGAGCTTCTCAAGAAGTATCGCTCACTCAAGGTCTACATGGAAATCTGCGTCAAGTGCGGCGCGTGTACCGACAAATGCCATTTTTACATCGGCACGAAGGATCCGCGCAACATGCCGGTGGCGAGGGCTGAACTCCTGCGAAAGGTCTATCGCCGCTACTTCACCACCGCCGGCAAGGTATTGGGCAAGCTGGCTGAGGCCGAGGATCTGACAAGGGAAGTCATGGAGGAATGGTATACTTACTTCTACCAGTGTACGGAGTGCAGGCGCTGTTCACTCTTCTGCCCTTACGGCATAGACACGGCGGAGATAACCATGGCCGCCAGAGAGATGATGGACACCATCGGCCTCGGCGCGAAATATCCGCTCCAGACCATCAACAAGGCCATTACGGTAGGAAACAACCTCGGAATGCCCGGCCCGGCCATCCGCAGCACGCTCGACTTCATGGAAGAGGACATAAAAGAGCAGACCGGCATACCTGTAATGTTCCCGATGGACGTCAAGGGAGCGGACGTTCTGCTTATTACACCTTCGGCTGATTTCTTCGCCACGCCGCACGTCGAGTCGCTCGCAGGATACGCGAAGGTGTTCCACCAGGCCGGGATTTCCTGGACGCTCTCGTCATACGCCTCCGAGGCCGGCAACTTCGGCATGTTCAACGGAAACTACGAGCACATGCAAAAGATTGCCGCCAGGATAAAGGTTGCCATAAACGAACTGAAACCCAAGAGGCTCATACATGGCGAATGCGGCCATGCCTTGCGCGTCGCCTACAGCTTCTGGAATACCCTCATAGGGCCGTTCGATTCCCTTGACC
>DAHWTK010000093.1 GCA_027328825.1 Nitrospirota bacterium | reverse complement strand
GGATGGCGGCTGACAGGCTGAGACTGAAAGACCGTGGATATATAAAAGAAGGTTTATATGCCGACATCGTTGTGTTTAATCCGTCAACGGTCATCGATACTGCGACATTTGAAGACCCTTACCGGTTCCCCCATGGAATCGAGCACGTGCTGGTAAACGGGAGATTTGTCGTTAAAAGCGGCAAGCAGACGGACGAGCGCGCCGGGAAGATTTTGAAATAACATGCGTCCCGTAATCGGCATAACCCAGGACATAGAATTCAAGGAATCCGGCGGGTTCCGGGCATATCTCGATAAGAGCTACGCCGACGCTATATACCGTTTCGGAGGAATGCCGGTCATGATACCCGTGATGGAAGGCGAGTCCATCCCTGAGGAGTACGCGCGTCGAATAGACGGCCTGCTCCTCTCCGGCGGAGACGATATACACCCGAGATATTATTCCGAAGAGGTTATGGACGGCGTGACCCTGTCTCCGGATTTAAGGACGGATTTCGATTTCGCTCTCCTGCGCGAGATGCTTGCGGCGGGAAAGCCGGTTTTTGGAATCTGTCTCGGCATTCAATCCATAAACGTCTATTTCGGGGGAAAGCTTCACCAGGACATTCCGGGGCATAAAGAAAAGGGCGGGGACATTCGCCACATGGTGACGCTCGCGCGCGGGAGTATGCTTAAGGACATAATCGGAAGCGAACGCCTGCCCGTGAACAGCTACCATCACCAGGCCATAAGCAAGGTCGCGCCTGGGCTTTATCCTTCCGCCGTGTCCGACGACGGAATAGTTGAAGCGGTGGAACTGCCCGGTGAGAAATTTGTCGTGGGCGTGCAGTGGCATCCGGAACGGATGCAGGAAGAGGAGTCGTCCCGGCGGCTCTTCAAGGCGTTTATTGCTCGATGCGGCAATTGAGCCGCTCCTTTCCCGTTTAGTTTGACAGAGCCGGGGAACTATGGTTTTTCGAGCACAAATAAATCAGTTCACCTTCTATGAGTCCGTACTTGTGGATATCTTGCCTGGCCAGCTCGCCGATAAAATTGTCAGCGATAACGGTAAATCCGACTTGTTCCAACCTCTTTTTGTAATCCCGCCCATATAGTCTTACGTGGTTATCCTGCCCGAAAACCTTTTCCCGGTCTTTGGGGTCTGTTATTGAAAGGTCTTCGATAGTATGCGGTATTGAATAAGAAATGGGTACTTGCAAGATTGCCGACCCGCCCGGTTTCAGCACGCGGAATATCTCGGACATTGCTCTGGTATCATCCGGTATATGCTCCAGGACATGGTTGCAGATAATGAAATCAAATGCGCCGTCCTTGAAAACAATATTTGTAATGTCCATCTTGATGTCCGCTAACGGGGAATCCAGATCTGCGCTTAGATAATCTATATTGTCGTGGGATTTTAAAAACACCGAGAGGCGCGCCTCCGGCGCTACATGAAGCAACCGTATTTTTTTAAGAAAAATATCCTGTTTTTTTTCCTTCAAAAAAAGCAATATAAGGCGTTCTCTATCAGCCGAGAAACACCTCGGACAGGCTGCGTTCAACCGATAGCCTGCACCGATAACGTTTTTCTCCCGCAACACGGGAAACGTGTAGCCGCCGGGTAATAATTTATCAAACCGGCCTCGGCAGAAAGGGCACTCAAACTCCTTGCCGATATAGGCTATTGACTTAACGTAGCGGTAAGAATAGAGTATAGGGGAGTAGACCTTGTATGGAATGGATTTCTTAATGATTTTTTTTATATAAGCTTGCATGATGAAATCTTTTGTTATAAGTTTTGTTAATTTATAACATGCATATCGTTGTTTGTCAAAAGAGACAGGCCGTTACCCTTCCCGTCCCCCCCATTGCAAGAAGAGGGATAATGAATAATGTTTAAAAAATTTCTGATATTGTTTTCCGCTTTCCTTTTTCTCTCCTCCTGCGCGTCCCACGAAAAAAGCTCCTATCTGCACCTCCGGCTGAGCGAAGACCCCACGACGCTCGACCCGGCGTATATTGTGGACGTGCAGGGCGGGGTAGTCGCCGCCAAGATATTTGACGGCCTTGTATCCTATGACGACAAGGCACGGATAATACCGGGGCTGGCAAGTTCCTGGAGCGTAAGCAAGGACGGCAAAATTTATACATTTAACATCCGGCGCGGCGTAAAGTTCTCAAACGGGCGAGAATTAACTTCGTCGGACGTTAAGACTTCCTTCGAGCGCGTGCTCAGCCCAAAGACAAACTCTCCGCGCACATGGCTCTTCGACAGGATAAAGGGGGCAAGGCGGTTCATGAACGGCAAATGCGCGGATGTTTCCGGGATAAAAACCCCCGATGCGCATAAGCTTATTATAGAGCTTTCCGCGCCGTTCGGGCCTTTTCTGGGGCTTCTCGCCATGCCCGGCGCATATGTAGTTCCGAAGGAAGAAGTGGAAAGATACGGGACGCATTTCTCCGACCATCCGGTTGGCACCGGCCCGTTCATACTCGAACGATGGGAGCACGGAAGCCGCATTACACTCAGGGCGAACGCGAAATATTTCGGCGGCGCGCCAGATGTGGCCGGCATAACCTACCGCGTAATACCAGAGGAACTGACCGCCGTGGCCGAGTTCGAGCGGGGAAACCTGGACGCGCTGAACGTTCCCGCGCCGGAGTTCCGGCGTTACTCGCAAGACCCCAGGTGGGATAAGAAACTGCTATCCCAGGTGGGTCTGAATACGTATTATCTGGGGATGAATTGCCAGAAAACGCCGCTAAATGATGTCCGCGTGCGACGGGCAATCTCCATGGCGATAGACAGAAAGCGCATCCTGGAGACGGTCTACGAGGGCCGGGGCGTGCTGGCGCGCGGCCCCGTGCCGGACTTCCTGTTTCCGGTGCCATCACATACCGGAGGTTCGCTTTTCTCTTCCCCCTCGCCCGCAGGCGGGAGAGGGGGGCAGGGGGGTGAGGGTTATCCAGCCCCCACCCGGCGCTACGCGCCACCTTCCCCCCCGGGTGGGGAGGGCAACAAGCTAAACGCCGTGCCTTCTGGAAACGGGGACTTCCCGTATAATTATAACCCCGCCGAGGCGAAACGTCTGCTGAAGGAGGCCGGATATCCAAACGGGATAAGCCTTAAGATTTATATAGGGAACGAGCAGGAGACCCTCGACATGGTGGAGGTGATACAGCAGTATCTGGCCGATGTCGGCGTGAAAACGTCCATAGTCCAGCTTGAGTGGTCCGCATTCAAGCAGGCGATAAACAACGGCGACGCCGACCTCTTCTGGCTTTCCTGGCAGGCGGATTACCCCGACCCGGAAAACTTCCTCTATCCGGTCTTTTATAGCGGCAATATCGGCCCTGCCGGCAACCGCGCGCGTTTTCAGGACAGAAAATTCGACGCGCTGATAACACAGGCCCAGGTCGAACCGGATACGAAAAAGCGCATGGAGCTTTACAGAGGTGCCCAGGCGCGGGTGGTGGAGATGGCTCCGTGGGTATTTTTCTGGCACAAGAAAGATTACGTAGTGCTGGGGCCGAGGGTGCGTGGATACAGGCTCTATCCCATATCTAATTCGGACAAGGGACTGGGAGTCAGCGTGAGCCATTGACAGCCGGGTGTCTTTAGAGGATAATGCTTGGTCATGGGGCAGCTTTTAAAAGTAAGCGGACTGAAAAAACATTTTTCGGTTCATAAGGGCTTCTTAGGCGAGAAGGCCGTTGTCAAAGCCGTGGACGGCATAGATTTTGAGGTTGGCCGCGGGGAGGTGCTGGGGCTTGTCGGCGAGTCCGGCTCCGGAAAATCCACGGCGGGCAGATGCGTCCTGCGTCTTATCGAGCCGACGGAAGGAACGGTGCTCTTCGACGGCACGGATGTGCTGAAGGCCGACCGGGAAGGTTTGCGCAAGCTCCGGCGCAGGATGCAGATAATATTCCAGGACCCTTTTGCCTCGCTTAACCCCCGGATGAAAGTGGGCGAGATCGTCGGCGAGCCGCTGTACGTAAACGGCCTGGCCAAGGGGAGCGAACTAAGGGACCGCGTGGTTGAGATACTGGGCAAGGTCGGTATCGGGCCGGAGGCGACAGGGAAGTATCCGCACGAGTTCTCCGGCGGCCAGAGGCAGAGAATCGGAATTGCGCGAGCACTTTCGGTAAAGCCGGAACTGATTGTCGCGGACGAGCCCATCTCGGCGCTTGACGTCTCCATACAGGCTCAGGTCTTAAACCTCCTCAAGGACCTGCAGGAGGAATTTTCCCTTTCCTTCCTGTTCATTGCGCACGACCTGAACATCGTCCGCTATTTCTGCGACAAGGTTGCGGTGATGAACCGGGGCAGGATAGTGGAGTCCGGCCCGGCGGAGGATGTATATAACAACCCGAAAGACCCTTATACTAAAGCGCTCCTTGCCGCGATACCCATACCGGACCCGCGGGTAAAGGCGCGGAGCATTTAATTACAGATTTCCATGCCTTAGGCCTCCCCGTTCAAATTAAAGATTAGGAGATTAAATCATCCCCTCACACTCCTACGGGATGGGGTTATCTATTAAAACATTTTAATAATTTTACAGGATAGTCCCGGTTTTATTGACTTTCCTGCTTTTTTTTGATATAAAAATTTCGGGCTGTTCTTTTAATGAGGACAGGTTTCAGGCCGTTTTTCTTAAGGCCGCACCGAAGTTTTACGAGAATAATGCCGAGATTCAATTTTAAAATCCTCGTTATCCTGATTGCCGTTCTGACGGTCGTGCAGTTCTTTTCATCGTCAAAAGCCTCCGCTAACATCTATAAGTACGTCAACAGCAGGGGCGTAATCGTCTTCACAAACGTCCCCAGGGCAGACGAAAGGAAGATAGAAACGGTCGTAAGGGAAAGACCGAAAATCCCCAAGAAAATCCAGGCCGTCGCGCCGAGTAAGCCAGTCAGAAAAATCGCAAAAATCCCCGATATTAAACCGTGTAAAAAGATCAGTCGCAAAGCGGCTGTCGGGTTGCCCGAAAATGTTCCCTACTCGGGTATAATCAATGCAAAATGCGAGAAATACGACGTGGATCCCAACCTGGTGAGGTCGATTATAAAGACGGAATCGGACTTCAACCCGTCAGCCGTCTCCCAGAAGGGCGCGCGCGGGCTTATGCAGCTTATGCCTGCCACTGCCTCGGACATGGGTGTCCGCAAGATATTCGACCCGGCCCAGAATATAGACGGGGGCGTGCGGTACCTGCGCTACCTGCTGAACTGTTTCAATGGGGACGTGGAGCTATCCGTTGCGGCATACAACTGCGGCCAGGGCAGGGTTATCCGTAACGGCATGTGTGTCCCGGCAATCCCCGAAACGCGGAACTACGTGCGAAAGGTGATGCGGCTATCCAAAAACCCGATTACCGGCACGAGTTATTCAAAGCCGATATACAAAGTCGAAATGAAAGACGGCTCCATTCTCTTCACGGAAACTCCCGTCTCGTCCTCCGCCAAAGATATTTCTCTTGCCGAGTAAGGTCAACTTCAATATAATAAATTTTTGAAGTATGGGCCGACCCGCGTGTCGGTTCTGATTCAAAATTCCTGGATTCCCGTTGAAGCCGCCTTGGGTCATGCTAAAAAGCCGGAGGGCGGGAATGACAGTTAACGAAAGGTTTTGATTTTGCTGATTGGCACGCCTGAGTTCAAAGAGATATCCGAAAAAATACTGAGGCTTAAGTCCGAGAAAAACGCCGTAATCCTAGCGCATAACTACCAGCGGGACGAGGTGCAGGAGATTGCGGATTATACCGGCGACTCCCTCGAACTTTCGCGCATCGCCGCCGGGACGGGCTATGACGTAATAGTCTTTGCCGGAGTCCATTTCATGGCGGAGTCCGCAAGCATTCTCTCGCCCGATAAAACCGTGCTTTTAACAGAGGCGGAGGCCGGATGCCCCATGGCCGATATGGTCACGGTTTCCGGCCCGCGTTTTTATTCCACTCATTTCCCGGGCGCCGGGAAAGAGTTCTGCTATACCTATCCGGAGGATTTCAGCCTGCGCGACATAAAGGCAAAATACCCCGGCATCCCCGTGGTAAGCTATGTCAATACCTCGGCGGCGGTAAAGGCCGAAAGCGACATATGCTGTACCTCGGCCAACGTCGTGAAGGTCGTGGAATCGCTGGATTCGAGGCGTGTAATCTGCGTTCCGGACAAGAACCTGGCCGCTTGGGCGGCGAAAAATACGGGCAAGGAAATTATCGCCTGGGACGGTTTCTGCAACATACACGACCGGGTAAGCCTTGAAGACGTAGTTGCCGCAAGAGCAGAGCACCCGGACGCCCTGCTTGTCGCGCATCCGGAATGCCCGATGGAAGTCCTGGAAAAGGCGGATTTCGTAACGTCCACGTCCGGGATGCTAAAGTATTGCAGGGAATCGAACGCTGAGGAATTTATTATCGGTACGGAACTTGGGCTTATGTACCGCCTCAGGAAGGACAGCCCGGGTAAGCAGTT
>DAHWTK010000092.1 GCA_027328825.1 Nitrospirota bacterium | reverse complement strand
CGGCGCGGGAAAAGGACAAGGCTTTATAGTTTTCATAACGCCCTTCTCTTCCACCCTCCCTTGAGGGGAGGGGATTAAGGGGAGGGTGAAATGAATGCGACTGTGGATTCCTCGGCTGCGCTCGGAATGACAGGAAATGGAATTATGGCGACTTCCTACAAAAAACTTATATTAAACGGCATATTCTCGGAGAACCCGGTCTTCCGCCTGGCCCTTTCGCTGTGCCCGGCGGTGGCCGTCACGACCTCGGTCAGGAACGGATTTCTGATGGGAGTCGCCGTTCTTTGCGTTATGACGATGGTGAACATAACCGTCTCGCTCCTTCGCAACCTCATAAACCCGAAGGTGCGCATCCCGGCGTACATACTTATAATCGCGACATACGTGAGCATCACGGATATGGTCATGTCCGCATACTCGCGCGCGGCCTACAAGGAGATGGGACTCTACATCCAGCTTATCGTCGTCTTCGCCATAATCATCTCCCGCGCGGAGCTTTTTGCGAGCAAGAACAAGGTGTTACCATCCGCCGTTGACGGGTTCGGTATGGGGCTCGGGTTCCTGGGCGCGCTCGTGCTCGTGGGGGCGGTAAGGGAATTAATCGGCAAGGGGAGCATCGCGGGATTCCATCTGACTGGCTCAAACCCTCTGCTTATAATGGTTCTGCCGACGGGCGGATTCTTTGTCATAGGACTCCTCATGGGGCTTTTTAACTGGATAGACCAGAAGTACTACGGGGGCAGGCCGGGCGGCGCAGGCGGGGGACATCATTAAAATATGTTCAAGGACCTTTTTACAATATTCATAGCGTCGGCGATAATAAACAACTTCGTGTTCACGCGCTACCTGGGGCTTTGCATTTTCTTCGGCGTGTCGAAGAAGATGGAGACCGCACTGGGCATGAGCATGACCTTTACCGCCGTCATGGTAATCTCCGCCGCGCTCTCATGGCTTGTGTATAACCTCGTCATGCTCCCGCTTCATATCGAGTTCCTGAGGATTGTCCTGTTCATTGGCATCGTCGCCGGGTTTGTGCAGTTCGCCGACACGATGCTCAAGAAACTTAACCCGACGCTGTATTACAAGCTCGGCATTTATCTTGTCCTCATCACCACTAATTGCATCATCCTGGCCGTGCCGGTGATAAACTCGGACGAAAAATACAACTTCCTCCAGAGCCTTACGATGGGCCTGGGTTCCGGCGCGGGTTTCTCGCTCGCGCTTATAATCATGGCGAGTATACGCGAGCGCCTGGAGCTTGCGAACGTCCCGAAACCCTTCCAGGGTATGCCAATTGCGTTTATCGTCACCGGGCTTATCGCGCTGGCGTTCCTCGGGTTTTCGGGGTTGATAACAATTTAATTAGTAGAAATTACTATTAATTAATGTTATAATCCTTTAACCCCTCTCTTAAATTAAAAGAGGGGCAAGGGGTGAGTTATGAAAATCGAATGTTGGCCATTTCGGAGAGGTTGATTTGCACGAAGCCTTGCATCCAGATTTATTGGACGTAGTCCTTAAAAGCCTCGCCTTCATGGGCGGCATAGGCGCGGTATTCGGCCTGGGGCTGGCCTACGCGGCGAAGAAATTCGCCGTGAAGACGGACCCGAAGGTGCAGGCCGTGCGGGATGTCCTGCCCGGCGCGAACTGCGGCGCGTGCGGGTTCGCCGGGTGTCAGGGTTATGCCGAGGCCGTCGTGGGCGACCCGAATGTTTCCCCAGGTCTTTGCGCGCCGGGAAAGGCCGACGTAGCCGCTCTGGTGGCCAGGATTACCGGCAAGGCCGCGCCGGAGGTTATCCCTATGGTCGCCACGGTGTTCTGCCGGGGCGACGAATGCAAGGCGGGCAGGCGGTTCAGATACGAGGGCGTGCGGGACTGTCGGGCGGCGATACTCGTCGCCGGCGGGGACAAGACCTGCGTTTACGGCTGCCTGGGCTACGGCACCTGCGAAAAGGCCTGCCCTTTCGGCGCCATAAGCATGGGGCCCGGAAACCTGCCCGTAATCGACCGCGACAAATGCACAGCCTGCGGCGTATGCGTCGCGGCCTGCCCGAAGAGTATTATACACCTCGCGCCTGCGTCTAAAAAGGTCCACATACTTTGCAGCTCGCACGACAAAGGGCCGGCGGTGAAGAAGGTTTGCGAAATAGGCTGCATCGGCTGCGGGCTGTGCTCGAAGGGCTGCCCGGAGGGCGCGATCTCCATGGACAATAACCTCGCCGTCATGGACTACGCCAAATGCACGCACTGCGAGACATGCGTGCTCCTCTGCCCGCAGAGGACGATAAAAGACATGCTCGACCCCGCCAAGGAGCAGGCCGAACGCATAAAGCTCCCGAAGAAGGAGCCTCAGGCCAAGGCCGCCAGCGGGAAGTAAACCCCCTTGCTATAACCGCATTTTGCCACAATCCTTACCAGTTGATTTTTTGCCCAAGGCGGGTTATCATAAGCTGCAATTTGATTTCTCAGTATTCCCACCGAGGAGGCCGCTTTTGAGAAAGACATTCGTTCTGGATACCAATGTCCTGCTTCACGACCCTAACTCAATTTTTTCATTCAAGGACAACGACGTCATAATACCGATTGTCGTCATAGAGGAGCTCGACCGTTTCAAGAAGGGCCTGGACGAAATAGGCAGAAATGCCCGCCAGGTCTCGCGGCACCTGGATGAGCTCCGCATGAAGAACAAGCTCTCCGCCGGGGTTGACCTTGACAACGGCGGCAGACTCCGCGTGGAGCTTAACCACCACCACAACGTCGAATGCCCCCTGCCGCCGGGTATGGAGATTACGGCGGCGGACAACCGCATATTGCTGGTTTCGTTGTGCCTCTCAAGGGAGCAGGGGCAGGAAAAGGTCGTGCTCGTTACTAAGGACACGAATCTCCGAATAAAGGCGGACGCCCTCGGCGTGCACACGGAGGACTACGAGACCGGCACGGTGGACGTCTCCGAGCAGTACAGCGGCGAGATAGAGTTCGAGACTGAACCGGACATGCTTAACCAGTTCTTCGAGAAGGGCGAACTTACCGTGGAAGGCAGCTTTTACCCGAATCAGTTCGTGCTCATAAAGGACAAGACGAACCCGAACCATACCGGGCTTTCGAGGTATCACCAGAAGAAAAAGGCGCTCGTGAAGCTTATCCACGGCAAGGACGGCGTCTGGGGCGTTACGGCCAGGAACAAGGAGCAGAGCTACGCGCTCGACCTGCTCTTGGACGACGACGTGAAGCTCGTTACGCTCGTCGGCCAGGCCGGAACGGGCAAGACTCTCCTGGCGCTCGCCGCAGGCCTTGAGAGGACAGTCGAGGAGCGGGTCTACAACCGCCTCGTGGTCTCACGCCCGATATTTCCGCTTGGGCGGGACATAGGCTTCCTTCCGGGCGACGTGGAGGAGAAGCTCAAGCCCTGGATGCAGCCTATATTCGACAACCTCGAATTCCTCATGGGGCCTACCGAGGGCCGGGGCAGAAAGCCCAAGGACTACCACGGACTGGTGGATCTCGGTATGCTGGAGCTTGAACCGCTTACGTATATCCGGGGCAGGAGTATGCCGAACCGCTACCTTATCGTGGACGAGGCCCAGAACCTCACCCCGCACGAGATAAAGACAATCATCACCCGCGCGGGCGACGGCACTAAGATTGTCCTGACCGGAGACCCGTACCAGATCGACAACCCGTACATAGATTCGGCCTCCAACGGCCTTACGTTCGTAACTGAGCGGTTTAAAAACGAATCGATTTCCGGGCATATTACCCTGAAAAAAGGCGAACGCTCCCGCCTGGCGGAGCTTGCTGCCGAGCTTTTATGAAGAAGCGGCTGTTCATCTTTTTCGTATTCCTGTTCCTGCTATCGGCAGTCGGCTCGCGCCATTGCCGGTGGTATTTCTCGCACCCGCACTCAAGCTATGCAAACGCGGGGGAATTTACGGTCGCGCATCACGTGCGGCCTTACAGGACGGCCCTTCATGTAATAAACGGCAATATCCTTTCGATTCCGCTCCCGGCCCTACCCGCCGAAAGCAATCATCTCTCCGCCTGGAATTTCCGCTTTAATTACAACGACACAATAAGACCTCCTCCCGCCTGTGACTTGTCATAACTCACCCCCAGCCCCTCTCTTAACTTAAGAGAGGGGTGAAGGATAACTCTGGATTCCCGGATAAAGGCGTTCGGGAATGACGGACGGAGTGGCGCAATTTATTGCGTCCGCAGGCGAACTTAGGTATTCAAAACAGGAGGAAACATATAATGAAGAACCTCAAATTCGTAACGATAATAGCCGCTCTTTGCGCAGTAGCAGTTCTTTCCGTCGCTGGCCTCGTCTTCTCCGACGAGGGTGGTAATGCCGCCCCGGCTGGCGGCGCGGCAATGGCTAACACCTCGACCGCCGCCCCGGCTGCGGCCCCGGCGACCGCTCCCGCCACCGCCCCGGATACGGAAGAGTAAAAAGGGCCGAAAGACCTTCCTCAAAACCCCCTCCGTTCAGGAGGGGGTTTTACATTAACCTTTGTTATTGACATAACCGCTCAATTTTTATACCCTTCCACCATGAAAAATTTCGTAACTGGCGGAACTGGTTTCCTCGGCGCGGCGCTTGTGCGGCAACTCCTGGCGCAAGGCGAAGAGGTCGTCTGCCTTGCCCGGCGCGGCTGCGACGGCAGGAACCTTGAGGGTCTTGACGTAAAGGTGGCTTACGGAGACCTGCTGGACGAAAATTCCCTTGTCAAGGCTATGGATAGCTGCCAGAGGGTATATCATGCCGCCGCCGAGTACAGCCTGTGGGTGAGAGAGCCCGCCCGGATATACGAGGTAAATGTTCAGGGCACAAAAAACGTGTTGAATTGCGCGCTCAGGGCCGGGGTCGAGCGCGTGGTATACACCAGCACGGTCGGCGCCCTGGGCAACCCCGGAGACGGCACGCCCGGCACGGAAGCAACCCCTGTCAGCCTGTCGGACATGGCCGGAGATTATAAGAAATCCAAGTACCTGGCCGAGCGCGCGGCGGAAGAATTCGCGGCAAACGGCCTGTCGGTAGTGATTGTAAATCCCAGCACCCCCGTGGGCCCGCGGGACATAAAGCCCACGCCGACGGGCAAGATGATACTGGACTTCCTGAAGGGAAAGATGTTTGCGTATGTGGATACCGGGCTTAATTTAATAGACGTGGAAGATGCGGCCCGGGGCCACATCCTGGCGATGGAAAGGGGTGTCCCCGGCCAGAAATATATCTTGGGAAACAGGGACTTGCGCCTGGGCGAGATATTCGGAATCCTCTCGGACATAACGGGCATCCCCGCGCCCAGGGTAAAGCTTCCGTACTGGTCCGTCCTGCCCATTGCATACGTCAGCACGAAGCTTGCCGATTACGTTACGAAGAAGCCGCCGCTCGCGCCGCTCGATGCCGTCAAGATGGCGAAAAAACTGATGTTTTTCGATCCATCGAAGGCCGTCCGGGAATTGGGTCTGCCGCAGAGTCCAATCGAAGACGCGCTGGAAAAGGCGGTTTTGTGGTTCCGTGGGAACGGCTACGTCTGATGGAGACGCTTAAGTTACTGATATTGACCGTTTTTTTCCGTCCCTACGTATTCGCTTTCCTCGCTATTTACCTCTATGCCGCTTCAAGAAATATAGGTCCCCGAAAGGCCGTTTTATTTACTTTTATCGCCTGGACAGTGGCATACATTTCGGAATTCTCGTCCGTCCGAAATGGCTTCCCCTTCGGGCTTTATTATTACATTCCTTCCACGAAAAACAAGGAGTTATGGATTTTCGGCGTGCCGTTCATGGACTCGCTCTCCTTCACGTTCCTTTCCTATTCGAGCTGGCAGACGGCGCGCGTATTTTTGCCGCGTGAAGAGAAATTCTCTTGGAGAATAATACTCCTGGGCGCGTTCCTGATGACGCTTTTGGACGTTGTAATCGACCCGCTCGCGCTCCGGGGGGACAGGTGGTTCCTGGGGAAGATATACTACTACCCATATCCGGGGCCGTACTTCGGCGTAACTATTGAGAATTTTGCCGGCTGGTTCTTCGTCGGCGCGCTAACGATGCGCATCTGGAAGTGGGTAGACGCCTGGCAGGATGTTGGGAAATTATCCAATAAAATTAATGAGTTAAATCCGTCAGGGAAAGCCGACCTCTTAGGCCCGGCGCTGTATTTTATCGTCCTGCTATTCAACCTCTCCATGACCTTCTGGATAGGCGAGATAAAGCTCGGGCTGACGGGCGTCGCCCTGTTCCTCCCCGTGACGACGGTCTTTCTGTCGAGGGTTAAAAGACTATCGATTTCTTAATGGAATCAACGACCCGGGCGGAATTTTTATTGACTGCGCGGGTGGATTGTGAGTAAATGATATAGAAGGAGTCCAACAGAACTAACGATTATTCAAGGGAGTAATTATGTTTTCGGAAATAGATTGGAATCGATTATTGTCTTTCATTATTGCACTGCTGT
>DAHWTK010000091.1 GCA_027328825.1 Nitrospirota bacterium | reverse complement strand
GGAAGGGTCATTCCCCTCAAATCGGGCGTCACGTAACGGGTCAAACGGGCGCCCGCACTCGCGAGTATATCCACCGCCGAGTCCTTCTGCACCACGGTTCCCTTCGGCGGGGACTGCAATATTACCGTATCGACGGGGGACGGCGAATTTACGCGCGCCAGCTCGCCGAGGTTCAGCCCTGCCTGCCTGAGCCCGACCTGGGCAAGCCGGAAGACCTCGCCCGCAACCTGCGGCACGGTTACCTCCTGAGAGCCGAGGCTCACGACAACCAGCACATCCCTGCCGCCCTTCACGCGGTCGCCGGGCGCGGGGTTCTGGCCGATGATATAGTTCTGCGGCACCGTGGGGTGATGCTCCTCGCGCTCCACCTTTATATTCAGGCCCGCGTTTCTTATGAGGTTTATGGCCGCAGGCAGGTTCATGTCCCGCACGTCCGGAACGGCTACTGTCCGGCTCCATGTAACCGCCTTCATGGTTATGAACGCCGAGACAATCGCCAGACACAGGAACACAAGACCGGCAAGGGCAATTTGAAGGGATTTTTTAACCGTCAGCGACATATCATCCTTGCCATGAAAAATCCGTCCGTACCGTGCATGTGCGGAAACGTCCGGATAAAGTTATTCATAACCAGACCATGCGTCTCGCCTCGGGGCCGGTCAACCGGCTCCGGCAGCAACGGGCGCGGATCTTCAAGCGAAAACTCCGCATGGCGCGAGAGAAAACTTTCCACCACCCCTTCGCCTTCCTCCGGCTCCATAGAGCAAACGGAGTAGACCAGGATTCCGCCCGGCTTCAAAAGCCCGGATACGTTCTCAAGCATTAACAGCTGAAGCCCTGCCATCCGCGCAATGTCGGCGGAATCCCTCGCATATTTTATCTCCGGCCGCCGCCGGATTATGCCGAGCGCAGTGCAGGGCGCGTCCAGCAGGATTCGGTCGAAACCGCCCCCGGCCCCCACCCGGCCTTCGGCCTCCCCTCCCCCCTTGGATGGGGAGGGTTCTAATATTTCCACCTCTCCCTTGAGGGGAGAGGGTGAATTTTTCTCCGCCTGGGAAAAGGGCATCTCCCCCGCCGCGTCCGCCGCAACGGGAAATATGTCGGCAGTCTTGAGCCGAAGACTATTTTCTTTCAGAAGCGCGAGTTTGTCAAGGGAGATGTCCATGGAGACGATACGCGCGCCGCCGCGGGATAAGGACGAGAGGTGCGCGCTTTTCCCGCCGGGCGCTGAGCAGGCATCGAGGATAAGCTCGCCCGGCTTCGGGGCGACAAGTAGCGACACTATCTGCGCCGCCTCGTCCTGCACAGAGAACAGCCCCTCGCCATAACCGGGAAGCTCCGGCACCGGCCTGTGCGAGCGGACAATCAACGCGTCGGGCGCGTATTTCCCCGGCTCAGTTTCCAGACCGTTCTTTTTAAAAAGCTCCGCCAGCGAATCCCGGTCTACAAGGGGAAGGTTTGCCCGTATTACGAGCGGCGGCCTTTCGTTCACGGCCTCCATCAGGGCCTTCGCGCCGTCAATGCCGAAACGCTCCGTCCAGCGCCTTGCCAGCCACTTCGGGTATGAAAGCCTGAGGGAAAGGTAATCGAGAGGCTTGTCCGGGCCGGGGAATTTTACCTTCTCCGGCTCCCTTAGCATACTCCGGAGCACGGCATTCACGAAACCTCCGGTGGGCCGGCCTCGAACCGGGTCCGACAGGCTTTTTGCCTGCTCCACGGCTTCGTCAACAGCCGCGCGGGGGGGGATTTTGTCGAGATACAGTATCTGGTAAGCCGCGAGTCTCAGGATGTCAAGGACATCGGGCGGGGTCTTGCCGGGGTCTTTTATATAAAACGAAAGCGAATAATCGAGCGTGATGAGGTTTCTTATGACACCGTAGACAAGCTCTGTGGCAAGGCGCCTGTCCCGGCTGTCGAGAGAGTATTTGCGGAAAGATTCCCGGAGCAGGGTTTCGGCGCGTCCGGAGCGGGAAATCACCCTCTCCCGCCCGTTCCGGGCAACCTCTCCCGTCTCAGGTCGAGGGTATAACGGAAGCGATGCTGACAGGACATATAACGCCGCGGAGCGCGCGGAGCCGATACTACGCATTGGCGGGCGAGATGAACGTCTCCAGCGCCTCTTTTACGTCGTTCATGTCCACGCGTGTGTTCATGCAGGGCCCGAACGGGCGGTCGTTCAGTATGCCGATTACGGGTAGGGGATAGCTGTCCACTATGCCGCTCGTCAGGTCTCTCTCGCAGGCGACGGCTATTATGGCCTTCGGGCGCTTTTCCTTGATTATCCTTCTGGCCAGCGTCCCGCCGGTTGCGACGGATAAGTCCACGTTGTATTTATCGGCTACGGCGACAAGGTCTTTTATTTCGCACTTCCCGCAACCCTTGCAACGGTGGACGTCGCCGGTAATCTTTATGTTGCACTCGTTAATCTGTATGCAGTGCGGAAGGAGTATCAGGAGCCTGTCGGGCTTTACCTTCCCCACGTTCGAGCGGACAAGCTGGTTATTGACGGCGATGAACGACTGCTGGACGCTGTCGCGCGAGATGCCAAGGAGCTTGCCCACGAGCACCATGAGCGGGAAGAGCACCTTTATGACGACAAACCTCAGCCGCTGGGCGAGGAATATCTCGTGCCCGCGGATGAGCGTGATAATCAGGAGGAATACCCCGAAGGCCACGAACCCGACGGCGCCGAAGATGATTACCGTCAGGACGTCGGGGAGGAATGGATTTATGTTCCTCAGGCCCACCTGGGGGATGTACCAAAGGAGCCATCCGACCGCCGCAAGCAGGGCCATGGTAATTATCAGCAGGGTTATGAATACTCTTTTCTTCGGCTCTTTCATCCGAGAAGCTCGCCCGGAAATATTTCATGTCCCGCGAGGTATTCGCGCGCCGTCATTCTGCGCCCGCCCTCCGGCTGGATTTCCTTTAAAACGACCGCGCCTTCCCCTGTGGCTACGGCTATGCCGTCCTTCCCGGCGGAAATGATTTGGCCGGGAACACCCTCTCCCCGACCTCCCCTCAAGGGAGAGGGAGAAGGTATCTTACCTTCGCTCGTCAAGGGAGAGGGGGAAAGTATTTTACCTTCGCTCGTCAAGGGAGAGGGGGACACGCCTTCACCCTCCCCATTCGAGGGGGGAGGGAAGGCCGAAGGACAGGGTGGGGGTGATTCAAGCCGGGTTGGGGCCGCCTTCCAAATCCTCAGCATCTTTCCAGCCCGGTATGTATACGCGCCGGGCCAGGGGTCGAGACCACGCACTTTCCTCTCTATCTCTCGCGCCGCCCTGCTCCAGTCAATCCTTCCCGTTTCTTTCTTAAGTATCGGCGCGCAGGTTGCCTTGGAATCGTCCTGCTTTGCCGGCGTTATCCTTCCCGCCTCGAATTCGACAAGGGTTTTCACTATCAGTCCGGCCCCGATTCCTGAGAGCCTCTCCGTAAGCGTCCCGGCGGTGTCTTCCGGAAGTATCGGCGTCTCTTCCGACGCCAGAATCGCGCCGGTATCCATACCCTCGTCCATGAGCATTATCGTTATGCCGGTCTTCTCCTCGCCGTTTATAATGGCCCAGTTAATCGGCGCGGCCCCCCTGTAAGACGGAAGGAGGGATGCGTGGACATTTAAACCACCGAGCCTTGGAACGTCGAGGAGGGCCTTCGGAAGTATCTGCCCGAACGCGGCTACAACAAGCGCGTCAGGGCCGGTCTTCCTGATTTCATCTATCGCATCCGGCCTCCTGACCTTCTCCGGCTGAAATACCGGGATGCCAAGGGAAACGGCCAGTTCCTTCACCGGCGGCGGGACGGGCTTTCCGCTTCGGCCCTTTGGCCTGTCCGGCTGGGTTACTACAAGGCGGACTTCATGCCCCGCCTCCACGAGGGCGCGAAGGGCAGGCGCGGCGAAGCCGGGTGTCCCCATGAAGACTATTCTCAAATTGCAGCCTTGTCCTCTTTCAGGTTTTTCCTGACCCTGCGCTTGAAGAGACCTCGCTTCAGGGGGCTTATCCGGTCTATGAAGAGCACGCCGTCCAAGTGGTCTATCTCGTGCTGGAAGGCGCGGGCAAGAAGCCCTTCGCCTGATACCTCGCAAAGCTTCCCGTCCCTGTCCGTAGCGCGCACGCGCACTTTGGCAAAGCGCGTGACGACGGACTGGAAATCCGAGACGCTCAGGCACCCTTCCTCTTCGCTCTGTTCGCCTTCCGTGGAGATTATTTCCGGGTTTACAAGAACCAGGAGCGGAATGTTCTCTTCCTTAGTGGATACGTCTATAACTGCAAGCCTGAGCGGTATGCCCACCTGCGGGGCGGCCAGACCAACCCCCGGCGCGGCATACATCGTCTCTATCATGTCGTCTATAAGTTTTTGAATTTCCGGGGTTATCCCGGCCACAGGCCTGGATTTCCTCCGGAGGACCGGGTCGGGATATTTTCTTATTTCAAGAACAGCCAAAACCTGCCTCCGAGCTAAACATATTCTACTGTATTTGTATCATTTCCTGCGTAAAAATTCAAGATAAAGACGCCGCGCAAGACCCTGACAATGCGGATTCTTAGCCAAAGCTCAGAATGACAGGGCAATGCGCCATTTACGCCGCATCCGCCTCCAGCATCCTCTGGAAGACAAGCCGCCCGCCTTTCACGTCCGCCTGCACGTTATCCCCGTCCTTGAACTGCCCTTCGAGTATCTTCATGGCAAGCGGGTTCAATATCTCCCGCTGGATGGTGCGTTTGAGCGGCCTTGCGCCGTATGCCTGGTCGTACCCCATTGTCACAAGCAGCTCCTTTGCCGCAGGAGTCAATGCTATGTTCAGCTTCCTCTGTGCGATATGCCTCTGGAGGAGTTTAAGCTGGATATCCACAATCCTCTTCAACTGTTCCTCCGAGAGCGGGTGGAATATTATTATGTCGTCGATGCGGTTTAAAAACTCCGGCTTGAAATGACCCTTAAGTGCCTCCGAGACGAGCGTCCGCATCTCGTCCTCGGTCTTCGCCTCCTGTATAAACTGGCTGCCGATATTGGAGGTCATAATGACGACTGTATTTTTGCAGTCTACCGTGCGCCCGTGCCCATCGGTCAGCCGGCCATCTTCGAGAAGCTGCAACAGCACGTTGAAGACCTCCGGGTGCGCCTTCTCTATCTCGTCGAAAAGTATCACGGAATACGGCCTCCTGCGCACCGCCTCCGTCAACTGGCCGCCTTCCTCAAAACCGACGTATCCAGGAGGAGCGCCTATGAGCCTCGACACTGTATGCTTCTCCTGGTATTCGGACATGTCTATCCTGACCATCGCCTTCTCGTCGTCGAAAAGGAATTCGGCCAGCGCGCGCGCGAGCTCTGTTTTTCCGACGCCTGTCGGCCCGAGGAATATGAACGAGCCTATCGGCCTCTGGGGGTCCTGTATGCCCGCCCTCGCCCGGCGCACCGCGTCCGATACCGCCTGTACGGCCTCCTCCTGGCCGACAATTCTCTCGCCAAGGCGCTCTTCCATTTTCGTGAGCTTCGCCGCCTCGCCTTCGAGCATTTTCGATACCGGAACGCCGGTCCATTTCGAGACAATCTGGGCAATGTCCTCTTCGTCCACTTCCTCCTTCAGTAAAGACCCCTGCGCCTGCAAACCCGCCAGAGCCTGGTTATGCCTTTCAAGCTCCTTGTCAAGTTCCACGATTGTCCCGTATCTAAGTTCCGCGGCGCGGCCAAGATTCCCCTCGCGTTCCGCGCGTTCCGCATCGGCCTTTGCCTGCTCAAGCTTCTCCTTAAGCTCGCGTATCTTTTTTATCGCCTCTTTTTCGTTCATCCACCTAGCCTGAAGCCCGGAGCGCTTCTCGGAAAGCTCTGAAATCTCCTTTTCTATTCCCTTTATCCGCTCCCTTGACGCATGGTCTTTCTCTTTTTTGACCGCCTGCTCCTCGATCTGGAGCCGCCTTATCGTCCTTTCGAGTTCGTCGAGCTCGGTGGGCATGGAGTCTATCTCCATACGGAGCTTCGACGCCGCCTCGTCTATTAAGTCTATGGCCTTGTCAGGGAGGAAACGGTCGGTTATGTAGCGGTTTGAAAGCATTGCGGCGGCAATAAGGGCGGAGTCCTTGATCCTGACGCCGTGGTGGACTTCGTAGCGCTCCTTTAAGCCCCTGAGTATCGAGATGGTATCCTCCACGTCCGGCTCCTGCACCATTACCGGCTGGAAACGCCGCTCGAGCGCCGGGTCTTTCTCTATGTGCTTTCTGTATTCGTCGATTGTCGTCGCGCCGACGCAGCGAAGCTCCCCTCTGGCGAGGGCGGGTTTAAGCATGTTCGAGGCGTCCATCGCCCCTTCCGCCGCGCCCGCGCCGACCAATGTATGCATCTCGTCTATGAAAAGGACAACCCTGCCCTGGGATTCCTCGACAGCCTTCAGAACCGCCTTCAGCCTGTCCTCGAACTCGCCCCTGTATTTCGCCCCGGCTACAAGCGCGCCCATGTCGAGCGCGACAACGCGTTTGTCCTTGAGGCCCTCCGGCACGTCCCCGGCGATTATCCTCTGCGCAAGGCCCTCGACTATCGCCGTCTTTCCG
>DAHWTK010000090.1 GCA_027328825.1 Nitrospirota bacterium | reverse complement strand
TAATCGCGGACGCGAAAGCCCGGAAGCTCGTGAAGGGGCTCTCGGCCGCAAAAGAAGAGGACTGGTACAGGGAATACAACGACCTCGTCTTGAACCTGAAGGTCGTCGAGAGCCTCGATGAGGCGATGGAGCACATCGGGAAGTACGGCTCACAGCACTCCGAGGCCATAATAACCGAAAATTACACAAACGCGCAGAGGTTCCTCCGGGAGGTGGACGCATCGGCGGTCTTCGTGAACGCCTCGACGCGGCTCAATGACGGAGGGCAGTTCGGCCTGGGCGCGGAGATAGGCATCAGCACTACGCGCATCCACGCGAGGGGCCCGATGGGCCTTGAGGAACTTACGACACAGCGCTTCATCGTCATGGGCAGCGGGCAGATACGGGAATGAGAATCGGCATCTTCGGCGGGACGTTCAACCCGATACACATCGCGCACCTCGATGTCGCGGAGCAGTGCCGCGAGGCGATGGGACTGGATGAAGTAGTCTTCGTCCCATCGGCCATGCCTCCGCACAAGGAGGTAGAGCAGGGCATATCCCCGGAGCGCCGGCTGAACATGGTGCGGCTCGCCTGCGAGGGCAACCCGTATTTCAAGGTCTCCGATATAGAGCTTACACTGCCGAGGCCGTCGTATTCCATAAATACGGTAGAGATGATGCAGGAACGGCACGGGGATAAGGCCAGGCTTTTCTTTATAGCCGGTATGGACAGTTTCCTTGAGATCGGTTCCTGGCACGCGGTGGACAGGCTGATTACGCTCTGCGATTTTGTCGTCTCTTTCCGTCCGGGCGCGGATTACAAGAAGCTCGCCAAGTTCCGCTACGTGCGGGAGGTGGACGTGGCGACGCTCGACGCCCTCGACCAGAAGATGCGGACTATGGGAAAGATGGAAATGGTATCGGGAAGAGACCTCTGGCTCGTCTCCACGGTAAGGATGGATGTCTCGTCCACGGACATAAGGAAAAGGCTGCACCTGAGGAGAAGCGTCAAATACCTCTTGCCCCCAGAGGTTGAGTCGTATATAATTCAAAACAGGTTATACGTCTAACTTATCAACAACAAATGACAATTCCGGCAAGCCACGGTAAAATAAAGGCGCCTCCTAAAGGCCTGGACTCTAAGGAAAAGGCGGTACTGGCTGCACATGCCGCGCTTGGGAAGAAAGCGGAAGACCTCCTGACGCTCGATGTCAGGGAGATTACCACGCTCGCCGATTATTTTGTCATATGCACCGGCAATACTTCCAGGCAGGTGCGTGCGATAGCGGAGGAGATAGACTTCCGGCTCTCCGGCAGGCGCGAACAGTATCTCCGGGTGGAGGGTTTTCCGGAGTGCAGATGGGTGCTTATGGACTACGGGGATATAATTGTCCATATCTTCGAGCCGGAAACCCGTGAGTTCTACGACCTGGACGGCCTCTGGGGCGACGCGCCGAGGCTCGATATTCCGCCTGAAGACGACTGATGCCTATGCTCCTGGTATTCATCGGGAAGACGAAGGAAGGGTTCATAAACGACGGCATCGGGAAATACTTGAGGCTCCTTAAGCGGCAGACGAAGATTGAAATCCGGGAGATAAAGGGCTCATCGAGAAGCGGCCCGGACGCGGTGAGGGAGGAGGGGGCGTCCATACTTGAAAGAGTCGCGCCTTCCGACTACCTTATATCCCTGCACGAACGCGGGAATAACCCGGACTCGGTCGAACTCGCAGGCAAACTCGCCCCGGTAATGGATCAGGGCAGAAATATCGTCTTCGCTGTCGGCGGGCCGTTCGGACTTTCTGGGGACGTGCTGGCTAGGGCGGACTACAAGCTGTCGCTCTCAAGGCTCACGTTTACGCACGAGATGGCGCGGCTTATATTACTGGAGCAGATTTACCGGGCCTTTACGATTATCCAGGGACGGACGTATCACTACTGAGGCTGGCGTCGGGACGGTCTTTTTAACGCTGTCATTCTGAACGAAGTTAAGAATCCGAAAGTGATTTAAAAAAAACAGATTATTCGCTTAAGCTCAGAATGACACCCAATACTGCAACCGGAAGTTAAATGATTATTCGCGCAATATCACTGCTCATAGTTTTCGCGGCGTTCATAGTATGGGTTGATTATTTAAACCCCGGAGACGTGAACATTACCCTTCCGGGCAACGTGCTTTTCGAGCCATCCAAGATGGCGCTTATGCTCGGCTCCGCGATATTCGGCGCGCTCGTCGTATTGGTAGGCACGTACATAAAGGCGACCGGCGAGTTCTTCAAGAAATGGAAGATTACACGCGACCGCCAGAGGGATTCGCGGGTGCAGGTGCTGTATTCCAAGGGGCTTAACGCGCTCCTCTCCCGCAGGGCCGACCTTGCCGCAAAATATTTCGACAAGGTAATTGCACTCAAGCCCGACCACGCCGACGCGCTCTTAAGGCTCGGTTCCATACGGCACAAGGAGGGCGATTACCAGGAGGCGATAAGGTTCCATCAGCTTGCCCAGAAAGCCGACGAAGGCAATATCGAAGTCCTGTTCGCGCTGGCGCTCGACTACCAGGACGCCCGGCGCGTGGAGGACGCGCTCCGGACGCTTGAGGATATACTCGAAAAAGACGAAGGAAACCTGCGCGCGCTTGCAAGGATACGGGACATTCACCAGGGCGCGGGCAATTTTGAGAAGGCCGAGGAGACACAGGAGAGGATATTGAAGCTGACACTGCCGTCCAAGGAGCGAGAGGCGGAGCACGGGCGCCTCGTGGGCCTCAAGTACGAGACGGGCAGGGTTCTCCTGGAAGACGGGAACCTCGAAAAAGCGAAGCGCGTATTTAAAAATCTCCTGAAGACGGAAAGGGACTTCGTGCCTGCGTATCTCGGGCTTGGCGAGGTATACCTCGAAGAGAACCGCAGCGCGGAGGCCGCCGCCCTGTGGGAGGATGCTTACAAGACCACAGGCTCCATTACCCTTCTGCACCGCCTGGAAGACCTCTACCTCAAGCTCGGAACCCCGGCAAAGATAATAAATTTTTATAAGTCCGCCCTGAGCGGGAATCCGAAGGACGTCTCGCTGAATTTCTTCCTCGGCAAGCTGTATTACCGCCTTGAGATGATAGACGACGCCTTCAATACGCTTTCCGCGATAGACAGCTCTACCCGCAGTCTTGTAGACCTGCACAAGCTTCTCGGCAACCTCTATCTCCGCAGGGGCTCGTATCAGCCCGCCGCGGCTGAATTCAAAAAGGCCCTGGCATACGGAGACAAGCCCGTGGTGCCCTATCGATGCGTGAGTTGCGACCACTTCTCCACGGAATGGTCCGGCAGGTGTCCTCGCTGCGGCAAATGGAACACCTATTCCATAGACCTGGATAAATATTGCTGACAAGCCTATGGCTTACCGCCCGATAACCCTCATAATCATCGACGGCTGGGGCGTCGAGACGGACCCGGCATATTCCGCCAAGGCGCAGGCGAAATTACCATTCTATAACTCTCTGCTCGAAAAATATCCGAACACGGCGCTGGCCGCGTCCGGAGAGGACGTGGGCCTGCCCGAAGGCCAGATGGGGAACTCCGAAGTAGGGCACCTGAACATCGGCGCGGGCAGGGTAGTATACCAGGACTACACCAGGATAAACCTCGCTATAAGAACCGGCGAAATCGCCGCAAATCCCGTCATAATCGAAGCAATGGGAAAGGCCGCCGTAAGCGGCTCTTCACTGCACCTCATGGGGCTTCTCTCCGACGGCGGCGTGCACAGCGACCAGGCGCACCTCTATGCGCTGATGAAGATGGCGGTAGACAGAGGCGTCAGTAGTATTATAGTCCATGCGTTCATGGACGGACGCGACACCCCGCCGCAGAGCGGCCTGGGCTACATGGAAAAGCTGTTGCGGTTTATCGGCGAAAACGGCATGGGCGAAGTCGCCCGCGTCGGGACTGTCTCCGGCAGATACTACGCGATGGACAGGGACAACCGTTGGGACAGGATAGAGAAGGCATACGACGCGATTGTCCTTGGCGAAGGAGAGAAGGCCGAATCGGCGGACGGCGCGGTAAAGCAGGCTTACGGAAATGGCCAGACGGACGAATTCATCGTCCCTACGGTAGTCGAATATTCACCCTTCCCTCAGTCCCCTCCCCTCAAGGGAGGGGAAACCATATACCCTTCCCCTTCGAGGGGGGAGGGCCGGGGTGAGGGTGAAATTAAGGACGGCGACAGCGTGATATTCTTCAACTTCCGCACGGACAGGACGCGCGAGATTACGCGCGCGCTTGCGCTGGACGATTTCAAGGGTTTCGATAGAAAATCACGCCCGAAGCTATCCTGTTTCGCCTGCATGACGGAATACGACAAGACGTTTAATCTCCCGGTCGCATTCCCGCCCGTGAGCCTCAGGAATATCCTGGGCGAAGTTATAGCCGATAGCGGCCTTACGCAGCTCCGAATCGCCGAGACGGAGAAATACGCGCACGTGACGTTCTTTTTTAACGGCGGAGTCGAAACGCCTTTCAGGAACGAAGACAGATGCCTCATCCCCTCTCCGCGCGATGTGGCAACATACGACTTGAAGCCGGAGATGAGCGCGATACAGGTGACGGACGAGGTCATAAAACGAATTGAATCCGGTAAATACGACGTCGTAATAATGAACTTCGCCAACCCCGACATGGTAGGTCATACCGGCATCATGGACGCGGCTGTGAAAGCCTGCGAGACGGTGGACGCATGTCTCTCGCGCATCATACCTACGGTCATATCCAAAGGCGGCGCGGCGTTTGTCATGTCCGACCACGGCAACGTCGAGCGGATGTACGACCCTTCCGATAAAGAGCCGTATACGGCCCACACGTCAAATAAAGTCCCGTTTATTTTGTGCCTGGAAGGCTATGCGCTGAAGGACGGCGGCAGGCTCGGAGACGTCGCCCCGACTATCCTCGAAATCATGGGAATAAAAAAGCCGGAGGAGATGACAGGCCGAAGCCTCATCTGCCATGATTAGCCGGTCGTCCGGCGCCACAACGCCCTTCGTATGGCTGACTTACTGAATTTCTTTATAGACTTGCTCTATCCCAGGCGCTGTCGCTCCTGCGGACGGTCGACCGCCTGCGGCAGGCCGGTAGACAGGAGTCGGGCAGCGGACGGCACGGACTTGAGAGGCCGTCCTACCGATTTTTTCTGCGACAAGTGCGCCGGCGATATATATCCTATAAAATCTCCTTTATGCACGGTCTGCGGCGTCCCGTTCCCGGACGGCTCCGGGGACGACCATCCCTGCTTCGAATGCCTCTCCCAGTCGCCCGGCTATACCGCCGCGCGCGCGGCTGTGGAATACAAAGGGACGGTGCGCGAGGCGATTCATCTATATAAATACGGGCGCCTTCGCGCCATGCGGAAATTCCTCGGGCCGCTTGCCGCCCGCGGCGCAGAGGCGTTCTTCCCGGACGCGGAAATCGCCGCCGCCGTGCCGCTTCACCGGCGCAGGCTTGCAAGGCGCGGATTCAACCAGTCGCTTTTCCTTGCTGAGTATGCGGCGCTCTCTCTCGACATTCCGCTCGACCTGGACGGACTCTCAAGGATACGGTACACCCGCCCGCAGGTGGAGCTTTCCTCCGCCGAGCGAGAGGAGAACGTGAAGGGCGCGTTCGCCGTGGAGGGCGATGAGTTTGCGGGCAGGCGCGTCCTGCTCGTGGACGACGTATACACCACCGGCGCGACAGTCCGCGAATGCGCGAAGGTTCTGAAGGAATCCGGCGCTGAGGCGGTCTACGTCCTTACCGTGGCGCGGGCGGTGTGAGAGATAAAGATGCCGAAAAAAACCTGTTATATGTGCGACTTGGAAGCAACATCTAAAGAACATGTGCCACCATTATGTATTTTTCCTGAATACAAAGATGTTGGACTTAATTTGCGAAATAATTTAATAAGAGTTCCATCATGCGATATTCATAATTTACATAAGACAAAAGACGATGAATATCTGCTGTTTGTTTTAATTTCACATTTTCAGAATAATGAAGTTTGTCAGCAACAAATTCTTACAAAATTCATAAGAGCCTTAAAACGAAAACCTCATCTGGCGTCATTATTTTTAAAAGAATATCGAGGAGCTATTGTAAACGGGAAGAAAACTATAGCGTATAAAGTTGATGATGAAAGATTCAATAAAAGTATCGAACATGTAGCAAAGGGAATATTCTATTCTCATTTCAAACAAAAATGGGTTTATCCATTTAATGTAGTATCTTTTGCTTTTTATAAAATTGATGATCCTGATTTTAACAAATACGTTCAAAATGGTTTCATAAAAATTTTAGAATCATTCGAAAAAGATAAAGCCATAGGAGCAAATCCGCAGGTTTTTAAATATAAAATACACCGAAGTTATGATCCAGATATATGCCTCATATTAATGACATTCTATGAAGGATTTCACGTTATAGCTGCTTCACAGAAGGTTTAATATTATGACGGAGACCCCACATGAAACCCGAACTCTACTTTGAGGACGACGAAAGCTTCCATTTCCCTCTGCTCGACGGGCTGACAATCGGCAGGGAGGCGGACGTGAATGTGAGCCGCCTGAAAGGGAGCAAATACGTCTCGCGCATACATGCGACGTTTATCAAGGGCGAGGACGGCTGGTACGTCAAGGACGAGGGCAGCAGCAACGGCACGTTCGTCAACTCCGTCCGGGTCGAGCCGGGGACGCCCAGGAAGCTCGGCGAGGGAGACCTGGTCTCGCTGGGGTTTATGAGTTTCGTCTTTAAGATTGCAAAGTAACGAGGTAAA
>DAHWTK010000008.1 GCA_027328825.1 Nitrospirota bacterium | reverse complement strand
ACAAGGCGTGGGGAATCGATTTCGCAATCCATGTTCTCCTTGACGAAAACGGAGAGATAGAAGCGGGAATGCCCGTCTATGTATCACGGTTTCCGGGTATGCCCAAGGTGATGGATTTGCTTGGCATAAAGGGGCTTACAAAGCCCCCCCTTACCCCTGTCAACGGCCCTATATTCAGGGCATGCACCAGGCCCGGCAGGCCGTCCGTATACTCCCACGCCAAAAAAGAAATCATACAATCTTTGCAGTCTCTCCCAAGGCTGGATTTTTACGATTTCCACCTGTGGAGGTTCTGCACCGATCTGATGCCGTTCATGTGGAACGGGTTCGAGACCCAGGTATTATATACCTATCTCATCAAGGCCGGAAGCGCGGAGATATGGCATAGCAACATGTCGAGAAAAGCAAGACGTTTTTTAAAGGATGCCGGAAGAGAGGCCGCACGGGAAGGTTACTCCGATATAATAACAGACGCGCCCTTCAGCGATATGGACCTGCCGTTCCGGGAAACCATGAGAAGAAAAAAATTCGAGGTCGCACAATATTCCGGACTGCCCGGATGGTGGGAAACGGTCAGGAACAGAAAGGCGGGAAAATCTTATCTCATAAAAGACAGGAACGGCAAGCCGGTATGCGCCTCGATAATGGTCTGGGATAACCGCACCGCGTATTCGCTTGTGGGCGGCATGGACTCTACAATCCGCAGAGACAGCCACATTAATATGCTTATTTTTGGAAGAATGATCGAGGACGCCCTCGAAATGGGGCTTGATTTCGACTTTGAAGGTTCCTCGCTCATGGGTGTCGAGCGGTTCTACAGGGGCTGGGGAGGCGAACTCAAACCGTGCTTCCGGGCAATAAAGGTGCCTTCAAAAGCGGCTTATTTCGGGTTTAAGGCGCATAAATACCTGACCCTGCACAGGAAAAAAGGCTGGATAAACCCCGGCGAAACGGAGGGAATTTGAACCTGAAACCAAAAGTGCGCATACTGACTTCGTCGCACAAGGCAAACGACGACCGCATATTCCACAAACAGGCAAAGAGCATTGCAGGGGCTGGTTACGACACGGCTATCATCGCGCCGCATAGAGCTGACGAAATACTGGACGGCATAAGGATAAAGGCAATCAAAAAAGTATCCGGCAAGCTTGGCAAGGCAATTTTAACTCCGCTTAATGTTCTGGCAGCGGCTGTAAAAGAGAAGGCCGACGTATATCATTTCCACGACCCTGAACTTATCCCTGTGGGTATTGTTTTAAGGTTTTTAGGGAGCAAGGTAATCTATGATTCGCATGAATATTATAAATTGAAGATTATGTCGAGGAAACGGATTCCCGCGGGTTTTCGTCAGATAATCGCCTTGATTTATGACTTTCTCGAAACCCTGGCTGGCAGAACGTTCAGCGGAATCATAACGACGGACAGGGTAACCGAAGAAAAATTCAAAGGAATGGCAGTAACTGTCAGCAACCCGCCTTATAAAGGCAGTATATCTGCCAGGCCAAAAAAAACAAGCAGTATTTTCAAGTGCGTTTATATAGGAGGTCTTGAGGAGGACAGAGGTCTTTTTAAAATGGTAGAAGCGATGGAACTCGTAAGCGACCAGGTAAGGCTTGTGCTTGCCGGTCCCATGTCGGAGGAAGACCACAGCAGAATGAAGCGCTTCAAGGGATACTCCAAAGTGGATTATCTTGGATTCATACCCTGGGAAAAGGTGCTTGAACTGCTGCCGGGATGCGACGCAGGCCTCATATTAATTCAACCTGTTCCCGGCTATCTGTATCACGGAGAGAACAGCATCAAACTGTTTGAATATATGATGGCCGGCCTGCCAGTGCTCGGCTCCAATTTTGTCAATCTTGAAAAAATAATTATGGAAAATGAATGCGGGTTAACGGTTGATCCTACATCCCCTGCCCGGATAGCAGAAAAAATAATGTATCTGGCGAATAACCCTGAACTCTGCAGAAAGATGGGTGCAAACGGGGTCAAGGCTGTAATGGAAAAATATAACTGGGAAAAAGAAGGGGAAAAGCTGCTTGCGCTCTATGATAGAATTCTGAATCCGGCGGTTCACAAAAGGTGCTGTCATGCCTGAACTGCTCCCTTCTGTCAGCGTAATCCTGCCATGCCGCAATGAAGAGAAATTCATCGCGGGATGTCTGGATTCCATAATCTCGTCGGACTACCCCAAGGGCAGCCTGGAAGTTCTGGTTATCGACGGCATGAGCGAGGATGGCTCAAAAAAAATCCTCGTTGATTATGCCGAAAAATATAAATTTATCCGAGTACTTGAAAACAGTAAGAAAATAACGCCCTGCGCGTTCAACATCGGTATTAAAAATGCCTGCGGGGATATTATAATAATAATGGGGATGCACGCAGTTTATTCACGCGATTATATTTCCAAGTGCGTAAGATACCTTCACGATTATGGCGCAGATAATGTCGGTGGCGTGATGGTCACCGTGCCAAGGGACAACACACTGAAAGGCGAGGCCGTAGCGCAGGCGTTGTCGCATAAATTCGGGGTCGGAAATTCGATATTCAGGGCGGGGGCCAGGGAACCGTTATTTGTAGACACAGTGTTTGGAGGCTGCTATAAAAAAGAGGTTTTCAAGCGAATCGGGCTTTTTAATGAGCGGCTTGCAAAGCACCAGGATATGGAGTTCAATTGCAGGCTAAGGGCATCCGGCGGCAAGATTCTGCTTGCGCCCGATATTTCCTGCAAGTATTACGCGCGCTCGGATATAAAATCATTTCTGAAACATAACTGGAGTAACGGCCTGTCAGTATTCTCTTCGTTAAAAGAAAGCCGCGTGAGGCCGGTTTCCGTAAGGCATATGATACCGCTCGTATTTGTCGTTTCGCTTATCGCATCGACCGCCTTTTCTGTCTTCTCGCCGGTTTTCATCTGGATTCTATCTGCAATAGCAGGTTCATATCTGCTTACCGCCCTTTATTTCTCTATAAAGATAAGCATGAAGAAAAGGAATTTTAAATTTTTATTCATCATGCCGCCAGTATTCGCCATGCTTCATATAAGCCACGGCCTGGGAGCTCTATATGGAGTCTTGTCCCTACCGACAGCGAGACGTTTCTGGTCTAATCTCTCCTTCCTGCAATCCAGAAACACCTGATAGTTTTTATTTTTAAATCGCCCACGTCAGTTGCCTTTGTCAATTTTTCCCCGTCTCTCTTTCCATCTGGCGATAAGTTTATCAAATTTCTGTTTCTGATTTGGACGGAGCACCGTCATTATCTTGGCCTGCGCGTCCGTCAATATGGAATCGATCTTTGGCTTGTCTTCCCGACGCATCTCGCGCATCTGGTTATGGGCGTCGTTTACTATAACCTCCACCTGCGCCCTCTGGTTGGCATCCAGATCCAGCCTGCGGCTCAGCTTCCTGACGACTTCTTCCCTGGAAGGCGGTCTTCCCCAGGGCTGGCAGTGCCGGATTATCGCACTGCTTATTATGCCGCCGGCAATGGTCCCAAGAATGAATATGGAAATTACGCCCAGGACTGCCTTCCATCTTTTCATCTTCTGTCTCCCATTAGACTGCTCAAATACATGGTCTGATTATAATTGGCCGTCAGGGCGGTGCGCATATCCATCGTCGGCGTAAACAAATAATACCAACCGCTAAGAACCATGACGAGGACCATAAATACCGGCACGAGCCTCCATGTCCAGGTAAACCAGACTGTCTGGGCTTCACGCTCTGCCCGGAGCCGCGCCAGCACCCTCGTTTCCAGTCCAAACTCAGCGCCTGATATTTCAGGCTCCAAAGTCCGCGCCGCATTAAAAAGCTCGTCGATTTTATTATTCATATTCATACCCCGTCGTTAACACCAAGTATTTTCTTCAACGCCTTCCGCGCCCGGAACGCCCGGACCTTTATGTTAGCCTCGGAAAGCCCTGTAATTACCGCAATTTCTTTCACGGACTTTTCCTCGAGCTCCATCAGGGTTATGACTATCCGCTCCATGGGCTTCAGCTTTGAAAGCGCATTGTCGAGCATCTCTTTCGCCTGCAACGCCTCTAATTTCTTTCCCCCATCCGCCGGAACGCTCAGGTAATATTCCACGTCTTCAATCGGCACGTCTCGTCTGGCGTTCTTTTTCTTGCGCAGGAAGTCGTAACACGCGCTTATCGCCACCCTTGTCAGCCAATGCTCGAAAGGCGCTTCCCTCCTGTAACTACCCAGGTTCCGGTATATTTTTATGAAAATATCCTGGGCGATATCGTCAAGTTCGCCCCTGTCCAGGGCGTACCTGGAAGCAAGCCTCAAGACCTTTCGCTTATGCCTCCTGACAAGCTCGGCGAATGCCTCGTCCTCACCGGATTTGGCCGACTCCACGAGACTCTCGTCCGGCAGTTCTTCCAGGGAAATGTTCATTCCTCTATTATAACGCTCATTTCCCTGCGCGACCGCCAAAACCACCGCCATGCCCGCCAAAGCTAAGCCCGCCTCCACTGAAACCGCGCCCGCCGCCGAAGCTGCGTCCCCCACCTATCGACCCGCCCCGGAAGGCGCCGCCTGCTGGTGCGCTGAACGACCTTGAGGGCGCATTGAACGACCTCACCGGCGCGCTGAAAGACCTCACCGGCGCATTGAATGACCTTACAGGCGCATTAAACGACCTGACAGGGGCATTGGATACTCTACTTTCCCTGAACCTGCTTCCGCCTGCAACTGGCCTGTTAAACGACCTCTGGACGTTCGGCGCGTTATACCGGCCTGTAATATTCTCAGACCTCCTCCACGGAATCCCGCCGGAGGCTCCGGGTCTGTTAAAATTACCGAAAGACCTCGCGGGCGCGGAACCGCGCCGGAAACCATGCGAAGGCCTCAGATTCCTTCCGAAAACTGGCGCGCCGGGAGTGCCTGGACGATTGATACTCCTGTTCAGAATCCTCCCCGCGCTCCTGCTGTTAAAGCGGCCAAACCGCCTTTCTCCCCTGAACCCGGCATTGCCCGTCATCTTCTGTTCGCGCAGGGTTGCCCTCGATACCGGCGCGAAGGTCTTCGCGCCTATCGGCCTGAAAGAAGTCCTGGCAAGGGGCCGCTGGGAAACCGGGTCAAGCGCGACGGCGCGTCTTGTAGCCGGGTCGATTACATGACTGCTTATCTGCCTGTCCTTGCGCAACAGCCAGTTGTTGTGCCTGTAGAACCGGAATTCGTCCCTGTCTATAAACGCGAAGCGGTTATAGGTTACAAATGTAAAATCGAAGTCCGAAAGGACATAGTATCCGGGGAACCAGAACCCGCCGCACCAGAACGGGAATGGATCCCAGAGATACAGGTATGCGAAATCCGGCGGCGGAGAATAGTAAGTTATAACCGGAGGGCCTTCGTCGTAGTAGTAGTTGTTTATCACCGTCGGCGCAGTGTATGCCTCGTCGCTGGTATATTGCTCTCCCTGCCCCGCCTGCGAAATTTCAATGCCCATATTGTTATTCAATGCGGCAAAAGCCTGCTCCGCATCGGCCTTGTTCATCGGCAGCTTACCCGCGTCGGCGGCGGCGTCAATGGCTGTCTGCAACTGAACAATAATATCCGGAGTGACCGGGAAATTGGAAATCCAGCCGCTTGTCGGGGCTATGCCGATATTGGCGAGCGCGGTTTCGGCATCGATTTCCTTCTCCACCGGGCCGATTTTTAGCGTTTTAACCAGTTCGATTGCATAATCCCCTTCCCTTATAACCTGTTGACCTACGGAAGGAGTCGGGTTGGGGCCTGAGGTATAATCCGAAGCAACGGCCAGCAATGGTGAAACGAGGAAGAAAATGGCCGTAATTAATGATAAATACAGCCGTTTCATAATTACCTCTCTTCTCCTCATAGAGGATATTTCTATTCTTTATACTATTAGACGGTCAGAGGCAGGGTATGGTTACATAAAAATGGAGGCTCAGAAGGGCTGGTTCAAGGGCTTGCCCTCAAATAGCTGAAACTTGCCGTATTCATGGACGAGGCTCAGGCGGTCTTTCAGGTATTTTGGCAGGCTGTCCCCCTTCTGAAAGACAAAGAAATTGGGCGCGCCGGGTTGGAGGAACATTTTGGCCGTTTTTAAATTCGGGGCCAGTATTGCCTTGCCGCCGGAATAGAACCCGGCGGAATAGGGTTTATTGAAGAGATACACCAGCTTGCACTCCGGGCTCGGGCGGTGGCGATAATATGCCTCCACTTCGTCCTTCTGGCATTTAAATGCCTGAAGCGGCCTTCCGAACACTACAATCGCCGCAAAACATACCGGAAGCAGAAGACCTGCCGGGAGCATCAGACGCCTTACACGCCTGTCATCGGTGTCCTTGCTTATTATTTCCCCGAGAAGGAGCGAAAAAGCGGGCATTCCCGGCAGGACATACGTCCATATGATATTGCCGGCGAGCGTAAAAAATATCATGGGCGTCAATGCCCAGAGCAGCATATATGAGCCCCATCCGTCTTTTGCGATCCCGGAACCCTTTGACTTGTCTTTTAAAAGCGCTATTATAAAAATTATCCCCCAGGGAAGCGTCGCGGCCAGCCAGTAAAGCCATATCGCCCCTCTGAAGGTCGGGTGCGCATAACCGTATTTATCGCCGTGCCAATTGCTGTCCACAAACCGCAGGATATGTTCCCCGATTAGAAAATATTTAAGGAAGCCGGGCGAGTAGATTTCCGCGGCGATATACCAGGGAACCGCTATGGCAAGCATCAGAATACTGCCCTTTATCCAGGGCAAACCATCCCATGCTTCTCTGATTTTTTTCTTCCATAATACCCATAGCCCTATGGGGAACATCGTCAGAACAATCGCCACAGGCCCTTTAGCCAGAAGACCAATGCCGAGGGCAATGAAGAAAACATAGGCCCAGACCCGCTTTTTATCCGAACCGGAAATGGCATTCCAGAATGCCGCCATAGCAAGCGTCGTCGAAAACACAAGCGCCGGGTCCGTCATAACGCCGCCGCTTATTACAAAGAAAACAGGTGTCGTCCATAGCACTATGGAAGAGGCAAGGGCGTAATTTCTCCCGCCTCTTTTAAAGGCAAGCGCATAGACCAGCCAGAACATCCCAATCGAATATATGAACGACGGCAGCCTGACTGCGAATTCGTTTATACCGAAAACAAGCATTGTTGCGGCGGAAGACCATGTCGAAAGCGGCGGTTTTGCCCAGAAAGGCACACCGTAATGATACTGCGGCATAACCCAGATTCCGGTCTCCACCATCTTCCTGGCTATCTCAGCATAGCGGGATTCCGTGTCGTCGAACAGCGGATAAAATCCCATCGTTATCAAACGGATAGCTATCACAGCAATGAGTATACCCGCCAGAAGCCAGGCCCGGTTATCGAGTATTTTCTTAACTGAACGCATGGCGCCATTCTACACTTATTCGAGACGCTCTTCAATAGCAAAAAAGGGCTTGAAAAACACCAAAAACAGCCTCTTCAGGCCATTCACTTTTCGTGCGAAAGCTGCCCCAGGCATATGAAAAACCTTCTAATTCAGCCCCGATATAAAAACCTTTTGCCACGACTCCCGGTTGTGCTACAATACCGCTTTAATTCTCCAATAATTAATGCCGGGGATAAATTATGTCGTCTTTTGCAAAGGTTGGCGTATTCGTCGATAATGAAAACATCCGCCGAAACGGCGGCTTCGGCATGAGGTACGACATCCTACGGAACTTCGCCTGCCGGGGCAATGCGGAACCGATCCGCCTGAACGCATACGTATCTTTCGACAGGCGCCGGGCCGAAAAGGACGTCGATTACAGGATAAACATAAACAAGTTCTTTTCTTCCATACGCGACACTGGTTTCAAGGTAATCGAGAAGGAAGTGAAGTGGTTTACTAACGAAGACGGCACGGAGTTCGGCAAGGCAAACGCAGACCTCGACATGGCCGTCGATGCGCTGCTCCAGTCCGAGAACCTCGAAAGAGTAATACTCGCCACAGGTGATGGCGACTTCGTGCAGGTAGTCCGGGCGCTCCAGAACAAGGGGTGCAGGGTGGAGGTAATCGCCTTCGATAATGTATCCCAGGAGCTCCGGCGGGAGTGCGACGTATTCGTCTCCGGTTATCTTATCCCGGACCTCCTGCCCGTCAAAGACCGCCGGGACAGGGCGGGCTGGGGCGAGGTCGGCTCAAGGGTGCGCGGGACGTGCTATTTCTACAAGCAGGACGACAACTTCGGGTTCATGAAATTCCAGAAGAAGATAGGCGAAGTATGCATCGTGGACAGCCGGGAAAAGGAATCTCCCTACAACACGATTTATTTCAATAAAGCCGCCCTGCAGAACAACTTCGACCTCTCCGAGCTACCCAGCCGGAACTACGTCTTCGAGTTCACGATAAAGGAGAAATCCATCAGAGGCGAGACCAAACCCGTAGCGGACGAGATAGACCTGCTATACAAATACAGCAATATATGAAAAACCAAAGGCAACGCAGCAGAACCGATCCATAAGCAACCGGAAAATCACAAAGATTGCCGAGGACAACCCCGACCTGCCCCATTATTTTATAAAAAAATATACTGGAGGCCGAGGAGGAAAGAAAAGCCGGACTCGGAATGCCTTTTAAATTCCGGACAAGGTAAATATTATAATGCTTACACAGGCGATAAAAGGCGTAAAAGACATACTACCCTCTGATTCGGCCAAATGGCAGCGCCTCGAAAAGACCGTTCGTGATTTGTTCTCCGACTACGGGTTTTCCGAAATCCGCACGCCGATAATCGAGCATACGGTTCTATTCGCACGTAGTATCGGAGCCACGTCCGACATTGTCGAGAAGGAGATGTACGCCTTTAAAGACCAGGGCGGAGACGAGATAACCCTGCGCCCGGAAGGAACGGCGGGAGTAGTGCGAGCGTATACAGAACACAAACTCTTCGCCTCTCAGCCCGTTACGAAGGTATATTACATGGGGCCGATGTTCAGGCGGGAGCGTCCGCAGGCGGGGCGGCTTCGGCAGTTCCATCAGATAGGCGTGGAGGCCATTGGAGTATCCGAGCCCGGTATCGACGTGGATGTGCTGGCTGCGCTGACCGAGCTTTTTACAAGGCTCGACGTACATGGCGTCGAACTGCATATAAATTCCCTGGGGTGCAGGGATTGCAGGGCACTATACAAGGCCGCTTTGAAAGACTTCCTCACGCGGAAAATCGATTCCCTTTGTCCCGATTGCCAGAGGCGGGTCGATACGAATCCGCTGCGTGCGCTGGACTGCAAGTCCGAACGCTGCAAGGCCGCCACGTCCGACGCGCCGATGATGTCGGAATACATAGACGACAACTGCCGGGCGCATTTCGAGAGCGTAAAGCAGGGTCTTGACGACCTCGGAATAAAATATGTCGTAAACCCGCGGATGGTCAGGGGCCTCGATTACTACACACGCACGACGTTTGAGATGATCGCCGTTGACAAGAAAGGCGCGCAGAATGCTGTCGCCGCAGGCGGGAGATATGACGGCCTCGTGGAAGAGATCGGCGGGCCGCCCACCCCGGGAATCGGCTTCGCCATAGGAGTCGAACGGCTGTTGATGATGCTCCCGGAGGCGGGAAAAGGCGCATCAAATCCGATGGTATATATTGCGGCTATCGGCGGCGAAGCAGAGAGATTCGGGCAGAAACTCGCAAACAACCTGAGAAAGAGCGGGATATCCGCGGAGCGCGATTATTCGCCCGGCGGCCTGAAGAACCAGATGAAAAAAGCAGACCGTTCCGGCGCCTCTTTAACAGTCATAATCGGCGAGGAAGAAATAGCCAGTGGCGCGGCAATACTACGGGATATGAAGACCCGAGAGCAGTCGGAAGTCAAACTCGATAAATTGGCCGAGGAAATCAGAACGCGAGCAAAGTCATTATGAAAATAATCTGCATATCGGATACGCATATCGAAAACGGGAACAGGAAACTTCCCGATGTCCTGACCCATGCCCTGGAAGGCGCAGACTTAATCCTCCATGCCGGGGACATAACCTCTCTGACGGTCATAGACGAGCTTAAGACCTACGCCCCCGTTGAGGCCGTGGCTGGAAATATGGACGGCTTCGATGTCGCCGAAAAGCTCCCGGAGAAGACGATAATCCAGGCAGGGCGTTTCAGGATAGGGCTTGTTCATGGCGGCGGAAGCGTCCGGGACCTAGAAGAGCGCGTTGTCGGTATGTTCAGACACGATGACGTGGACTGCATCGTCTACGGGCATTCGCACAGGGCGAATATCGAGCGGCGGCCAGTAGAACAGCTCCGGCGAAAGAGCGTCCTGCTCGTAAACCCAGGAAGCCCGACAGACCGCGTCCACGCGAAAGAAAACTCTTACGCCGTGATTACGGTTGACGAAGAATTTAACGCGGAGATAATAAAGATATAGCATGGAACCGTACAAACTACTCGAAAAATATTATTTCACCAACTCCAGCACATATAGCTTCCTTGTCGCCCACAGCAGAGCGGTTGCGGATTTGGCTCTTAAGGCTGCAGAGAGGGTAAAACACTTGAACCCCGACTTGCAGTTCATAGAGGAGGCGGCCCTCCTGCACGACATCGCCATATTCAAGGTAAACGCGCCGAAAATCGGCTGCATCGGGCCCATGAAATATATCGAACACGGATATTTAGGGCGCGAGATCCTTGAACAGGAAGGTTGTCCGCGTCATGCCCTGGTCTGCGAGAGGCATGTCGGCTGCGGATTGTCGGCTGAAGACATACGGAAATACAGGCTCCCCCTGCCGGAACGGGACATGATACCGCTATCGCTTGAGGAAAAAATAATCTGCTGGGCGGACAAGTTCTTCTCGAAGATCCCGCACCGCCTGAAGGAAGAGAAACCGCTTGAGGCAGTCCGGAAGATGGTGTCAAACTACGGCGACGAACAACTGAAGCGCTTCGACGAGTGGCAGGCGATGTTCGGATAGGAGTAACGACCTGATCGCGAATTGAAAAAGCCCCCTTGTTCAGGGGGCTTTTGATTTATAAGCTTTTATTTATTCTTCCGGTTTCTTTTCTTCGGCGGTGGCCGGTCGACCGGCTTCAGCCGCTTCCGGGGCCGGGGCTTTCTCTGCCGCTTCAACTGAGGCGGCTTCTTTCGGCGTTGCAGCCTCAGCCGACGCTTTCTCTTTTTTCTTCCTGCCCCTCTTCGGCTTCTCGGCGGTTGGGGCTTCAGCCGGGGCAACAGCCACAGGTGCTTCGGCCTTCGCTTTCGGAGCCGCGCCTTCCTTGTCCACAAGTTCTATTATCGCCATCGAGGCGGAATCTCCCAGGCGCACGCGGGACTTGATTACCCTCGTATATCCGCCGTTACGCTCTGCTGAGCGCGGGGCAATCTCGCTGAAGAGCTTTGCGACGACATCGCGGCTCTGGATGTAGGAGAACGCCATCCTCTTGGCGTTTAAGTCTCCCTTCTTCCCAAGGGTAATCATCCTGTCCGCTATGCCGCGGATTTCCTTGGCCTTCGCCTCGGTCGTCTCGATGTGGCCGTGCTCCAGTAGAGAGGTCACGAGGTTCCTGAAAAGAGCCTTCCTGTGGCTCGAATTCCTGCCAAACTGCCTTCCCGCAAGCCTGTGTCGCATATATATCCCTTCCCTTTATACGCCGGATTTCAGAAGCGACTTCTCAAACGTTTTCAGCTTCTCGTTGTCTATCTTCATACCGAAGGAAAGCCCCATCTCCGTGAGAATTTCCTTTATTTCGTTCAAAGATTTTCTGCCGAAGTTCTTGGTTTTCAGCATCTCGCCTTCAGACTTCTGCACAAGGTCGGCAATCGTCTTGATGTTCGCGTTCTTCAGACAGTTCGCCGAACGCACGGAGAGCTCAAGCTCGTTAACGCTTCTAAGGAGGTTCTCGTTGAATTTATCCTCGACCTCCTCCGCCTCGGTTTCTATTATTTCGCCCTCTTCTTCAAAGTTTATGAAGATGCCCAGGTGGTCTTTTAAAATTTTTGCGGCATAGGCGACGGCATCTTCCGGCCGGACGCTGCCGTCCGTCATAACTTCCATTATCAGCTTGTCGAAATCGGTCTCCTGGCCGACGCGCGCGCTCTCCACCCAGTAGTTGACCTTCTGTACGGGCGAATATATGGAGTCCACCGGGATAACGCCTATCGGCATATCCGGCTCCTTGTTCTTCTCGGAGGACACATACCCACGGCCTTTCTTCACGGTCATTTCTATCGTGAAACGGGTATCCTTGTCCAGCGTCGCTATCAGGAGGTCCGGCGTCAATATTTCTATATCCGCATCCGTGTCGATATGCGAGCCATAGACTGCGCCCGGGCCTTCGACATCGATGCTGATCGTCTTCGGCTTGTCCGTGTGCATCTTGAAGCGGAGCTTCTTTATATTTAAAATTATGTCCGTAACGTCTTCGACAACCCCGGGAACGGAAGAAAACTCATGCAGGACGTTCTCTATCCTGATTGAGGTAACGGCCGCGCCTTCCAGCGAAGAAAGCAATACCCTGCGGAGCGAATTTCCGATAGTGGTGCCGAAACCCCGCTCGAACGGCTCCGCGCTGAACTTGCCATACGTATTCGTCAGCGAATCCGCCTCGAACTCCAGCTTTTTGGGGATCTGGAATCCCTTTAGCTTCATTGTCATTAACCTCTCCTTGTCGGTTTCTTTGAAACTCTAAAAGGAGACCGTGAGCCTTATTGCCCCGGTCCTTCCTTCTTTATTTCGAGTAAAGCTCGACTATGAGGTTCTCATTTATCGGCAATGCGATGTCCTCCCTCGAAGGCGCGGACAGGACTTTACCCTTCATATTCTGCTTGTCCAGTTCCAGCCAGCCCGGCAGGCCCTTCCTCTCCAATGCGCCCGCCAGTTCCTGGAACTTGAGCGACGCCTTGCTCTTGTCGCTCAGGGATATTTCGTCCCCGACCCTGACGATATAGGAAGGTATATTGACCGCCCTGCCGTTTATCAGGAAATGCCCGTGGGAAACCAGCACCCTCGCTTCTTTACGGGATGCGCCGAGGCCCAGCCTGAATATAACGTTATCGAGCCGGCGCTCAAGGAGTTGCAGCAGGTTTTCGCCCGTAACGCCCTTCATGCGGGCGGCTTTGAGGTAATAGCCCCTGAACTGCTGTTCCAGTACGCCGTAAATCCGGCGGACCTTCTGCTTCTCGCGGAGCTGCACGCCGTAGTCGGATACCTTGGCCCTGCCCTGACCGTGCTGTCCGGGCGCATAAGTCCTGCGATCGACCGAACATTTCTCGGTAAAACAGCGGTCGCCTTTCAGAAAAAGCTTGATGGTCTCCCTCCTGCACAGCCTGCAGACAGGACCCGTATATCTCGCCAAAATTTCCCTCCTGTGTCAGCTAAATCTTTATGTTAAACCCTTCGCCTTTTGGGCGGTCGGCACCCGTTGTGCGGTATAGGCGTCACGTCCCGTATCGCCGAAATATCCAGCCCAGCGGATTGAAGGGCCCTTATGGCGGATTCCCTCCCGGCGCCCGGCCCCTTTACCCAGACCTCGACGCTCCTCATGCCCTGGTCCATCGCCTTTTTTCCGGCGTTCTCAGAGGCCATCTGTGCGGCAAAAGGAGTGCTCTTCCTAGAGCCTTTGAAACCCTGGTTGCCGGCGCTCGACCAGCACACGACGTTCCCGTTCTGGTCGGTTACGGACACGATAGTGTTGTTAAAGGAGGCAAAGATATGCACAACTCCTGTCGGTATATTCTTCTTCTCCTTCTTCGGACCGCTTCTTTTAGGCCCTGCCATTTTACCTCCTGATTTTCGTTAAATCCCGTGATTCGTATCCGTGCTTCGCGTCATATCGCAAGTTCCGCAACTAAACCGCCGCCGCACGAACACGGATTTTATTACTTCACGGCCTTCTTCTTGCCGGCTACAGTGCGTTTCGGCCCCTTGCGGGTGCGCGCGTTCGTCTTTGTCCTCTGGCCGCGAACCGGCATCCCTTTCCTGTGCCTGAGCCCCCTGTAGCAACCGATATCCATAAGCCTCTTTATGGCCATGGTGCGATCCCTGCGAAGGTCGCCCTCGACCTTAAAAGACTTGTCGATTGCCTCTCTGATGCGGTTAACTTCCGCCTCGGTAAGGTCCTTTACCCTCGTGTCCGGGCTTACCCCCGACTCTGCCAGGATTTTATGCGACGAGGCGCGTCCTATCCCGAAGATATAGGTGAGGCCTATTTCAATCCTTTTTTCTCTTGGCAGGTCAACGCCTGCAATCCTTGCCAATGCACCCTCCTTGGGCTGGTTAACCCTGCCGCTGTTTGTGTCTCGGGTTCACGCAAATGACCCGAACTGTGCCTTTTCTTTTTATGATCTTGCACTTGTCGCAGATCTTTTTTACCGACGAACGGACTTTCATGATTGAACCCTCTTATTTGAACCTGCGTCTTATCCCGTTCCCTGACGCGCCTTAAGGACGGCCTGCCGCATATCACGCCCTGCAAACCGCTCCCCTATTTGAACCTGTATGTTATTCTGCCCCTGGTCAAGTCGTAAGGAGAAAGCTCCACTGTAACCCTGTCGCCCGGAAGTATTTTTATGAAGTGCATTCTCATCTTACCGGAAATATGAGCGAGCACAACATGTCCGTTATCGAGCTCTACCCGGAACATCGCGTTCGGCAGGGTTTCCAGTATTTTACCCTGCACTTCAATCGCGTCTTCCTTGGCCATTAGGTTCCTTTATTTTTCGGTCATTACAGCGCAACCTTAAGCGACAGGCTGCCAGTCGTTACATATCGCAGTTAATATTGCCGTCTTGCTTAGTGGCGCGCAAAATACCTGCCTGGCCCGAAACGGATTACCTATGCCAGAGTTAATATTACAGGCCCGTTTTCGGTAACCGCAATTGTATGCTCAAAATGGGCCGACGGCATCCGGTCTATCGTAACGGCGGTCCAGCCGTCCTTCATAATGACCGTGCCGGATTTCCCCATGTTTATCATAGGCTCGATAGCAATTGTCATTCCCGCTTTGAGCCTTGGCCCCTGACCTGGAGGGCCGAAGTTCGGAACCTGCGGGTCCTCGTGCAAGTTTCTTCCGATGCCGTGCCCCACAAACTCGCGGACTACGGAATATCCGAATGATTCCGTAAAAACCTGCACGGCGTTGGATATATCCGAGACGCGATTCCCGATAACGGCTTTTTTTATCCCCTTGTAAAGCGACTCTTCCGTTACTTCCAGAAGCTTTTTCAGCTCGTTTGATATATCGCCAACCGGGACGGTTATAGCGGCGTCTCCGTAAAACCCATCGACCACCGCTCCGAGGTCCAGCCCTATTATTTCACCTTCCTTCAGAACCCTGTCGGAAGGAATCCCATGCACCACCACCTCGTTAATCGAGGCGCACAGGCTTTTGGGGTATCCGAGGTAGCCCTTGAACGCCGGTTTCCCGCCGTGCTTCAGTATATATTCCTCGGCAGCCGCATCCAGGCTCAGAGTGGTTACGCCGGGTTTTATAATATCCCGGAGTCTGGCGAGGGCACCGGCGACAATTCTGCAAGCCGCCCGGACCTTTTCCACCTCTTCCGACGACTTCAGGATTATCACTTCTATCCTTTGAGGGCTTTTACCATCCTGTCAAGGATGACCTTCATATCGCCGACGCCGTCAATCGTCGCCAGCATACCCTTGTTCTTGTAATATCCGATAAGCGGCGCGGTGGATGCCATGTAAACCTTCAGGCGGTTCTTTATGGCTTCTTCCTTGTCGTCGTCCCTCTGATAGAGCTCGCCGCCACAGGAATCGCAGACGCCTTCCTTCTTCGAGGGCTTGAACATGACATGGTATCCAGCCTGACAGCTACGGCACGTCCTGCGCCCCCCGAGCCTCTTTACAAGCTCGGAATCGGGCACTTCTATCGAGAGCACCTTGTCTATAGGCGTTTTCATCTCGGCAAGCGCGGCGTCGAGCGCCTCTGCCTGCGGGACCGTCCTGGGGAAGCCGTCCAGTATGTAACCCTTTTTACAATCACTCTCTTTAAGACGATCCCTGACTATACCGACGACTACCGAATCCGGGACCAGCTCGCCTTTATCCATGTATTTTTTTGCCTCAAGACCGAGCGGCGTCTTGTCCGCCAGGTTCTTCCGGAGGATGTCGCCGGTCGATATCTGGGGTATACCGTATTTCGTAACCAAGTCCTTCGCCTGCGTACCTTTTCCAGCCCCCGGAGGGCCAAGCAGTATAATTCTCATGATAGCTCTATCTCCTCCCCTTGATGCGAACGCCTTTCATGAAACCCTCATAATGACGGGTGATTAAGTGGGTCTCAACCTGGCTTATTGTGTCAAGGGCGACACCGACCACTATTAATAATGAAGTCCCGCCAAAATAGAAACTTATGTGAAACGTCCTGTAGAATATGTCCGGCAATACGCAGACCATGGCGAGATAAATCGCTCCGCCGAAGGTCACCCTGTTCAGCACTTTGTATATATAATCGGAGGTGCTCTTCCCGGGCCTTATTCCAGGAATGAACCCGCCGTATTTCTTCATGTTGTCCGCCACATCCACCGGGTTGAACACTACCGCCGTATAGAAAAATGCGAAGAATACTATCATCCCGACGTACAGCACGGTATAGAGCAGCGCCCCGTGGGTCAGTTGATCCTTAAGCCAGGCAAGCCATGGCGCGTTGGAAAAACCCGCAAGAGTCGCCGGGAACATCAGTATGGAGGAGGCGAATATAGGGGGTATAACGCCCGATGTATTGAGCTTCAGAGGCATATGCGTGTTCTGTCCGCCAGTCATCCTGCCGCTGGTCAGCCTTTTCGCATACTGGACAGGTATCCTCCTCTGGCCGCGCTCCATGAATATTATAGCCGCAATAACCGCAACTATGATGACAAGCATAATCAGGACGGTAAAGAGCGTAAGCTCGCCCGCCTTGAAAAGCCTGCCGGTATCTATGACGGCGTTCGGGAGCCTGGATACGATGCCCGCGAATATTATAAGCGATATGCCGTTGCCGATGCCACGCTCTGTAATCTGCTCGCCCAGCCACATGATAAAAGACGTACCGCAGGTGAGCGTTATCATGGTCATGATTCTGAATCCCCAGCCGGGATTCGTTATGAAAGCGCCGTTCTGCATGCTCTCAAGGCCCATCGCAATCATAAACGCCTGTATCAGGGAGATGGCAATGGTCCCGTAGCGGGTATACTGCGTTATCTTTTTCCTGCCGCGCTCCCCTTCCTTCTGGAGTTGTGCAAGATACGGGAAGACCACCGTCAGAAGCTGAAGGATAATTGACGCGCTGATGTAAGGCATTATACCAAGCGCGAAGATGGTAACCCTTGAAAGCGCTCCACCGGAGAACATGTCGAAAAAGCCCATCAAAGCCCCTGCATTGGCATGGAGGAACTTTGAGAGTTCTTCGCCGTTTATTCCGGGTGTCGGGATATGTCCACCTATCCTGTAGACCACGAGAAGCGCAAGCGTAAAGATTATTCGCTTCTTCAGCTCCGGAATTTTGAATATGTTTTTAAAGCTTTCAATCAAAGCTGTATTACCTCTGCGTGCCCTCCGGCGGCTTCTATCTTCTGGATGGCACTTTTGGAAAATTTATGGGCCTGCACCGTCACGGCCCTTTTCAGTTCGCCAAGGCCAAGAATCTTTATGCCGTCGCCGAGTTTCTTTATTATACCCTGATCGAAAAGGGCTTCCGGGCTTATCACGTCCACGCCTTCGAGCTTCGCTATGTCGCGCAGATTGATAAGCGCATATTCCTTGCGGAAAATATTGGTAAATCCGCGTTTCGGTATCCTACGGATAAGCGGCATCTGCCCACCCTCGAAGCCGGGGCCTTTCGCGCCGCCCGCGCGGGATTTCTGCCCTTTTTCGCCCCTGCATGCGGTCTGTCCGTGACCGGAACCGGGCCCCCTGCCTACTCTTTTTCTGCTTTTTCTTGCCCCGGGATTCGGGGCCAGTTCCTCTATCCTCATCAGACCCCCTCCTCCACTATCTTTACCAGGTGCGATACCTTGTTTACCATACCGCGAATCTGGGGTGTATCCTGCCTTACGACCACGCTGTTCATCTTCGTAAGTCCAAGACCGGCCAGAACTTTCCTCTGCTTCTCCGGATGGCCTATCGGACTCCGCGTCAGTTTAACCTTTATGCTTCCAGACATTACCATGACTCCTGTCTTCCTGTTAAGATATTCGGCCCTTCGTTTTTAAATACCCGGCCTTTTTATTCCAGGCGCATATCCCAAACCGTCGCTTCCGGCCCTATTTAATTCCCGTCCACTTTATAACGCTATTTCTTCCGCCGTCTTGCCGCGAAGCCTGGCGATTTGCTCCGAGTTCCTGAGTTGCTTTAACCCCTCGAGAGTGGCCCTCGCCACATTATGCGGATTGGAGCTGCCAAGCGACTTTGACAATATATTATGAACACCGGCGACCTCAAGTATGGCCCTGACGGCCCCGCCGGCAATAAGTCCAGTACCCGGAGAAGCGGGTTTTAAGAGGACTTTTGCCGAGCCGAAATGCCCCAGCGTCTCATGCGGAATGGTCGTATCCTTGAGCGCCATTCTCACCATGCTCTTCTTTGCGCGCTCGACCGCCTTCTGTATAGCAACCGGCACTTCGACGGCCTTACCCTTGCCTATGCCGACGCTACCCTCGCCGTCTCCAACTACGACAAGCGCCGAAAAGGAGAACCTTCGACCGCCCTTGACGACCTTGGCCACCCTGTTTATGTGGATCACCTTGTCCTTGAAACTGGAGCCTTCGGCTTCGTACTTTTCCAATTAATTCCTCCTGTCAAAAATTCAGACCGGCCTCCCTCGCCGCATCGGCCAGGGCTTTAATTCTTCCATGAAATATATATCCGCCCCTGTCGAAAATGACGTCTTTTACGCCCTTTTCGATGGCTTTTTTTGCTACTGCGGCTCCAACCATCTTCGCCGCGTCTACGTTTCCGCTCGACTTAAGTCCTTCCCTGACTTCCTTGTCCAGCGTGGATGCGGCGGTTATGGTAATACCTTTCGCGTCGTCTATGACCTGAGCATAGATATTCGAGGCGCTCCGGAACACGTTCAGCCTGGGACGCAAGGTCGTTCCATGAACCTTTTTCCTTATCCTGTCCTGTCTTCTCTGCCTTCCGGCAAGTCTATCGTTCGTGGAACCCATGTTATTTACCCTTCTTCCCTTCCTTACGGAGTATTGTCTCTTCTAAGTATTTTATACCCTTGCCCTTGTAAGGCTCCGGCTTTCTGACCGCGCGAACGTTTGCGGCCACCTGGCCCAGCAATTCTTTGTCGATGCTTGAAAGCTTTATGGTGGTTGCCTTGTCCACGGAAGCGGAAACGCCCTTCGGCAACTCGAAGTTAACAGGATGGGAGTAGCCCATGCTGAGGACGAGCGTGCTGCCCTTTACCTCGGCCTTGTATCCCACACCGTTTATTTCCAGAACCCTGTCAAAGCCCTTTGTAACGCCTGAGACCATGTTATTTATCAAGGTCCTGGTCAGCCCGTGGAGCGAACGGTCGAACCTGTGATCGGAAGCCCTTTCCACGATGATCGATTTACCATCCTGCCTTATGGCCATCTTCGGGTGAAAATCCCTCACGAGTTCACCCTTGGGGCCTTTTACTCGCAGGTTGCTGCCGGATAGCTTCACCTCTACGCCAGCCGGTATCTCCACAGGTTTTTTGCCTATCCTGGACATTTTAAACTCCCTTACCGGTTCCCTAACTTATTAAGGCGGATTCTTCGCTCCGCTTCGGAATGATAAAAACTCGCCGCATTCCCACTGAAGCCTGTCCCCGTAACATAAAGCCCGGGCGGGGCCGACAGCCAATTAACAGGGCTATTTGTTTTTCCCCTGTGTCACGCCCGACTACCAGATATAGCAGAGAATCTCGCCGCCGATATTTTTCTGCCGGGAATCTCTATCCACCATAACTCCCCTCGACGTAGATATGATTGCGACGCCCAGGCCGCCCATTACGCGAGGTATGTCATCGGCTCCGACGTATACGCGGTTACCGGGACGACTCACTCTCTTCAAGCCGTTTATTACCCTAATCTCGTCGGGACTGTATTTCATATAGACCCGGACTATCCCCTGCTTGCGGTCCTTGAGGAGCTTGAAATTCTTTATATATCCCTCTTCCTTAAGGACGCGGGCCAGTTCCAGTTTCAGGTTGGACGAAGGTACGTCCACCTTCTCCTGTTTCGCCAGGTTGGCGTTTCTGATCCTGGTCAGCATGTCTGCAATCGGGTCCGTCATTCCCATCTTCAATTGCTCCTTTTTCGATATTTAATAAGACGCCCGGAACTTGTCTTTTAAGGCAGAGCTTTCTTTATATTCCGCCCGCAAGCCCTCCCGGAGGTCTTTACCAGCTCGCCTTTATCACTCCCGGTATCTCGCCCTTTAAGGAAAGCTCACGGAAGCATATCCTGCACATCTCGAATTTCCGAAGAAAACCCCTGGGTCTGCCGCAAATTTTGCAACGGTTATATCCACGAGTGGAAAACTTCGGCTCCCTTTTCTGCTTGGCTATGAGAGATTTCTTTGCCAACTTCCTACCTCGCTATTAGTTTCTGAAAGGCATTCCGATATGACGGAGGAGTGCCTTGCCCTCTTCATCCGTCCTGGCGCTGGTCACAATGGAGATATCCATCCCATGCACCATCTCTACCTTGTCGTAATCTATCTCCGGGAATATGAACTGCTCCTTGAGGCCGAGGGTGTAGTTGCCCCTGCCGTCAAAGGCCTTCCCGGATACGCCCTTGAAATCGCGTATACGGGGGAGCGCCACGTTCAGGAGCCTGTCCAGAAACTCCCACATGCGGTCCCGTCGGAGGGTGACAGAGCACCCGACCGACATCCCTTCGCGGAGCTTGAAGGCGGCAATAGATTTTTTGGCCTTCTTCACGACAGGCTTCTGGCCGGTTATATCGCCAATCTCTTTCACCGTCCCGTCCATAAGCTTCGGATTCTGTATAGCCTCTCCCAGGCCCACATTGACGACGACCTTCATGACCTTCGGGACCTGCATGATATTCTTGAACCCGAATTCCTTCATCAGGGCCGGCGTTATCTCTTTTTCGTATTTTTCCTTGAGCCTTGCCGCCATTTAATAAAAACCTCCGTTAAGCCTTGTCCATGGGGCTGCCACACTTCTTGCAGACGCGAACCTTCTTTTCGCCCTCGAAGCTGTGGGAAACCCTGGTGGTTTTGCCACATTTGGGACACACGATCATCACATTGGAAACATGAAGCGGAGCTTCCTTCTCTATTATCCCGCCCTGTCTGTTGGTCGCCGTCGGACGGGTATGCCGCTTGACGATGTTCAGCTTTTCCACGAGCAGGCGGTCATCCTTAGAGAGAACCCGGTATACCCTTCCGGTTTTGCCTTTTTCCTTGCCGGCGATAACCATAACCGTATCGTTTTTCTTTATATTTACGCCCATCCTGTCAGCCCCCTTATAATACTTCCGGCGCCAGCGAGATTATCTTCATGAAATTCTTCCAGCGAAGCTCCCTGGCGACAGGACCGAATATGCGGGTGCCGATGGGCTCCCTCTGGTTATTGATTAAGACCGCGGCGTTCTTGTCGAACTTTATATAAGAGCCGTCGTTCCTTCTGACTTCCTTGGACGTCCTGACCACGACCGCCTTTGCAACTTTACCCTTTTTTGCGGTGCCTTCGGGGATGGCCTCCTTTATGGAGACGATTATTATGTCTCCCACCGTGGCATAGCGCCTGCGGGTTCCCCCGATTACCTTGATGCACATTACCTTTTTGGCGCCGGAATTGTCCGCAACATCCAGCATAGTCTGGACCTGGACCATGATTAAACTCTCCCTTCAGGCCTTATCCGGCCTTCTCTATTACCTCTACGACTTCAAACCGCTTTTCCTTGGAAAGCGGCCTGGTCTCGGCCACCCGTACGGTATCGCCAATTGCGCATTCGTTCTTTTCATCATGAGCCTTCAAGCGGGCCACACGGCTTACAATCTTTTTGTATACCGGGTGCGGCACCCTTCTCGTTACCCTGACGACGACCGTCTTGTCCATTTTGTCGCTTACGACTTCCCCTACGAATGTCTTCTTTTCGGCCATCAGCCTTATCCTCCGGGGTAATCCCCCAATCTTAACTCAAGCCGTTCCTATCCCGCGCGACGTGCCGGGATCAGCCCCCGATTTCCTTCTCCTTGAGAACGGTCTTTATACGCGCAATATCCTTTTTTACGTCACGAATGCGCATCGGATTTTCTATCTCACCCATGGCAAGCTGGAAACGCAGGTTAAAACGCTCCTTGTCCAGGTCGGAAAGCTTAGACTTGAGCTCCTCCGGCGAAAGGTCCTTCATTTCGGATGCCTTCACAGCAGCCCTCCTTCCCTGGATACGAAACGGGTTGCAAGCGGAAGCTTATGCGCGGCAAGCCTGAGCGCCTCTCTCGCCACTTCTTCCGGCACGCCCGCCATTTCGTATATTATCCGGCCCGGTTTCACGACCGATACCCAGTATTCAGGCGCGCCTTTTCCTTTGCCCATCCTGGTCTCGGCGGGCTTTTTGGTTATCGGCTTGTCCGGGAATATTCTGATCCATATCTTTCCGCCTCTTTTGACGTGGCGGGTCATGGCGATACGGGCGGCTTCTATCTGGGCGCTTGTCACCCAGCCCGGCTCAAGGGCCTTCAGGCCGAATTCGCCGAAGCTTATATCCCCGCCGCGCCAGGCTTTTCCGTTCATGGTGCCTTTCTGCTTTTTTCTGTATTTGACTTTCTTCGGCGCTAACATTTATATAGCTCCCTTTAGACCTTTATTTTCGTCATTCCCGAATAATTTAATCGGAAACCAAGCCTTGAATTAAATCCTGGATCCCCGCTTGCGCGGGAACGACGTCCCAATTAGCTTAGTGCCACCTTATACTGCGGCGGCTTCGCCCAGGATGTCGCCCTTGTATATCCAGACCTTGACGCCTATCTGACCGTATGTCGTCTTGGCCTCGGCAAAACCATAGTCAATATCCGCTCTGATGGTATGAAGAGGCACTCTGCCCTCCCTGTACCATTCGGAACGGGCTATTTCCGCTCCCGCCAGACGTCCGGCGCAGGCTATTTTTATGCCCTGGGCGCCGAACCTGAGCGAAGAGGTTACAGACTTTTTCATCGCGCGCCGGAACGCTATCCTGCGCTCAAGCTGAAGGGCTATATTCTCCGCCACGAGCTGGGCATCCATTTCCGGCTTTCTTATTTCCATGATATTTATATAGACCTGCTTCCCAGTCTGGTCCTCAAGCTCTTTCTTGAGCTTGTCCACTTCGGCGCCTTTTTTGCCGATAATGATGCCGGGCCGGGCGGTATAAATATTCACCTTTATCCTGTTGCCCGCGCGCTCGACGTCTATCTTGCCGACCCCGGCGTGAAATAGCTTCGCCTTGACGACCTTGCGGAGTTTCAGGTCTTCATGCAGATATTCGCCGTATTCTTTCTTTGCAAACCAGCGCGAACTCCAGGTCTTTATGACGCCAAGCCTGTAACCGACTGGATGGACTTTCTGGCCCAAACGCTCACCTCCGATTATTCTTTTTCGCCTTATTCATCGCCCAGCACAAGGGTAATATGACTGGAACGCTTCCTTATGATATTTGCCCTGCCCATCGCGCGGGGCATAACCCTTTTCAAGACCGGCCCCTGGTCTACGAATGCCGTCTTCACCCTGAGCCTGTCCACATCGGAAACGTTCTTCTGCTCCGCGTTTGCTACTGCGGATTTCAGAAGTTTCTCGACAACGCGGGATGCATGCTGGGGCATAAATTTCAGCATATTCATGGCCTCGCCAACCTTCTTGCCCCGTATGACATCGACAACAAGCCGCGCCTTTCTGGGCGTGACTTTTATAAATTTTGCCTTTGCAGTGGCTTCCATCGGAATACGACCCCTTTATCCTTGTTTTGCCGTTCCGGCTCCGGTTCCGGTTTTCTTCTCGGAACCGCCGTGGCCCTTAAACTGTCTCGTAGGCGCAAATTCGCCCAGCTTATGGCCGATCATGTTCTCGGTTACATAGACCGGGATAAATTTTTTCCCGTTATGCACGGCCAGAGTATGGCCTATAAATTCCGGAACGACCATGCTGCTCCTGGACCACGTTTTCAGGATCTTTTTATCCCCACCTTCATTCATCCCGACTACTTTTTTTAGCAGGCTTTCCTGGACGTAAGGCCCCTTATTTACCGATCTTGGCACCGCGCTCCTCCTGAAAAATCAGTCCTTGAACTACTTCCTCTTCTTGACGATAAATTTATCACCGTTCCTGCTCGTCCTGGTCTTGACGCCCTCCGGCTTGCCCCAGGGCGAGCATGGCGGCCTGCCGCCTGAAGAGCGGCCCTCGCCGCCGCCAAGTGGATGGTCTACCGGGTTCATCGCGACACCCCTGACTTTCGGCCTTTTGCCGAGCCAGCGGGACCGGCCAGCCTTGCCGAGGGAGATATTTTCGTGGTCGAGGTTGCTGACCTGCCCTATGGATGCCTTGCAGTCCATCAGGACCATCCGCACCTCGCCAGACGGGAGCCGAAGCTGTGCATATTTGCCTTCCTTGGCCATAAGCTGCGCATATGAGCCTGCGCTTTTGACCATCTGCCCTCCGCCGCCCATTCTCATCTCCACGTTATGCACCTGGGTTCCAAAAGGGATATTACGAAGCGGCAGGCAGTTTCCCGGAAGTATATCCGCCTCAGGCCCGGACATTACCTTATCCCCAGCCTTAAGCCCTACCGGCGCAAGAATGTAGCGTTTTTCGCCGTCGGCATAGTGCAGAAGGGCTATCCTGGCACTCCTGTTCGGATCGTATTCGATGCTTGCGACCTTTGCGGGTATCCCGTCCTTGTCTCTTTTAAAGTCGATAAGCCGATACGCCTTCTTGGAGCCGCCGCCGCGCCTTCGCACGGTTATCCTGCCGTAGGAATTTCTGCCAGCGCTCTTTGAATAGACCTTTACAAGACCCTTCTCAGGCTCTTGCCTGGTAATATCCTCAAAGGTGTCTACGGTCTGGAAACGTCTTGCCGGCGAAGTCGGTTTATATGATTTTATAGCCATTTAACTTGTGCTCCCAAGCTTATTTTGCATCCCTGAAGCTTCTCGGCGCTCTCTAATCCGCACCGCGCCCACCTGCATCCCGAATACTATTTCACGCCTTCAAGATACTCGACGGTCTGGCCTTCTTTAAGCGTGACAACCGCCTTTTTCCAGTCAGAACGCACACCTTGGCGCGCTCCCATGCGTTTTCTTTTACCCTTGAAGACCATGGTCCTGACTTCGTCAACCTTTACCTTGAAAACGGCTTCTACCGCATCTTTTATCTCTATCTTATTTGCGTCAGGGGAGACCTGTATCACTATCTTGTTCTGGCTCTCCTTAAGCTTTGACCCTTTTTCCGTAATAAGGGGTTTTTTTATAATCTCGTAGACGCTTTTCATGAAAGAGCCTCCTGGAGTTTTTCCAACGACTCCCTGTCCGAAAGCAGGTTTTTATATTTCAGGAGGTCGTAAATATTTACATTCTCCACGCGGCATACCTTCACGTTCGGGATATTCCGCGCCGCAAGATATATATTTTTATCCGCGCCGGAGGTCAGGACAAGAATAGTCCCGGCAAGACCTAATGAAGAAAACAACGCGGCTGCGGCCTTGGTTTTCGGCTCACCGACCGCCAATTTATCCAGCACAAAAAGTTCGCCGTCAACAAGCTTTGCCGACAGCACCGCAGAGAGAGCCGCCCTTGACGCCTTCTTGGGCATCGAGTAGGAATAATCCCTCGGATGCGGCCCGAATATTATACCGCCATGCCTCCAAAGCCCGGAACGCGAAGACCCGGCGCGGGCCCGACCCGTCCCCTTCTGTCTGTACGGCTTGACACCGCCGCCACTGACGAAATGGCGTGTTTTCGTCTCTGCCGTGCCTTGTCGGGCATTCGCCCGATGCATCAGGAAGGCTTCGTGTATCAGGCCGGAATTAACCTTTACCCCGAAAACATCGTCTGAAAGGCTGATGTTTCCCGTTTTTTGTTTTTTTGAGTCTATTACATCTACCGATGGCATCCTATATCTCCTTGGGACTGCCTTTATATTTTGTTTACGATTACAATCCCGCCGGGAGAACCCGGGACTGAGCCCTTGACCAGCAGAATATTGTCCTGGGCCTTCACATCAACTATTTCTAAGCCCCTAGTGGTAATGCTGCCATTACCCATTTGCCCCGGAAGTCTTTTGTTCTTCCATACTCTGGACGGCCATGCCGATGAACCTATACCTCCCGGCTCCCTGTGAAACATCGAGCCGTGAGTCGCCCGTCCGCCCTTGAAATGGTGGCGCTTGATTACACCCTGGAAACCCTTGCCCCTTGAAGTGCCCATTACGGATACTTTGTCGCCTCTGGCGAATATTTCCACGGTTACTTTTGCGCCCGGTTCCATATCGGCGGTGTCACCCTGAAATTCCCGGAGGTGCCTGTATGATGCAGTGCCTGCCTTTTTAAAGTGGCCTGTCATGGGCTTGTTGGTTTTAGTCTCACGAACTTCAAGGAAGCCAATCTGTACCGCGTCATAGCCGTCCGAAGAAGCCGTTTTCTTCTGGACAACCGCGCACGGCCCGGCCTCTATAACCGTTACCGGCGTAACGCGACCATCGTCCATGAAAATCTGGGTCATTCCCAGTTTTTTTCCTATTATGCCGCTTATCATAACTTTATCTCCACGTCCACGCCGGCGGAAAGGTCTAATTTCATAAGTGCGTCAACGGTTTGTGGTGTAGGATCCAGTATATCGACAAGGCGCTTGTGCGTTCTTATCTCGAACTGTTCGCGGGATTTCTTGTCCACATGGGGCGACCTGAGCACCGTATACCTGTTTATTTTTGTGGGCAAAGGCACCGGGCCGGACACACGCGCACCGGTCCTTTTCGCCGTATCCACTATTTCGGTAACCGATTGATCGAGCAGCCTATGGTCGTAGGCGTTCAGCCTTATCCTTATTTTCTGTGCCACATCACCCTCACTCTATTATATCCGCGACGACGCCTGCGCCGACGGTTCTGCCGCCTTCGCGTATGGCGAAACGAAGCTCCTTCTCACACGCTATCGGCGTGATAAGATCCACTTCCATCGACACCTTGTCCCCAGGCATCACCATCTCAACTCCCTCAGGCAGCTTCACCACTCCCGTAACGTCGGTCGTCCGGAAGTAAAACTGCGGACGGTATCCGTTGAAGAACGGCGTGTGCCTACCGCCCTCTTCCTTGG
>DAHWTK010000089.1 GCA_027328825.1 Nitrospirota bacterium | reverse complement strand
TATCTCAAGTCCGACGCGACAGTTCAGGATGCAGACGGAAAGACAATAACCGCCGATTCAATTTCCAAAGGCAGCCGGGTACAAATAAGCTACGAGACAATGGAAGTGGGCGGGATACTGGGTAATACCGAAGCAAAGATGGCTATTGCGATTAAAATGCTGGGGCAGTAATCCTTAGAGCTTTAAATCAAAAGGCCGGGCAATTGCCCGGCCTTTTTGATTTCTCAAGACCGCCGACTATTTCCCGGTTATACGCACCTTGTCCTTCTTAACATCCATCTCCGGCATTTCGTCTTTTACGGCGTCGGCCACGGCTTCATAGTGCAGATAGCCGCCCTTGTGCAAAGGCGCATCGGCAAGCTCCCTGTCCACATCCATGCTGGCGACGCAGGGATAGCTGTGCCAGTATTTCGCTGTTACGTCCACGTTTAAATTTTCGTCGATCTCCCTGCCTATAAGGTTCCTGGCGACAAAATAAGTGCAGCCGCACGGGGCGGAGGTAATAACCTGCGCGTCTATTATCCTGCCGTCCTGCACACGGAGTTTTATCTTGGGCTTCCCGATTCGGAAACGGCGCGCGAACTCGGACGTTACCGGCTGGTCGGGCGTAGGGAGAAACGAGCAGAAGGGTTTCGGGAAAGCGCTCTCCATTTCGAGCTGGTCGCATATTTTTTTGAGCCTGCCGCGTATCCACTGGCTCAGCCACGCCGGGTCTTCCGAGGGCACGATAAATGCCTTGGCGCCCGCATTATGCGCACGCCCCGGCAGGGAGAGGAGCAGGTCCTCGTGCACGTGTATCGCAAGCATAACGTCGTGCGGAGGCAGTTCTTCCGGCAGGTATGCGCCCGGGTCGTCAACATAATAAGGCAGTTCCGCAGGCAGAAGTATAACGCCGGCGATGTCTTCCTTGAAGTCCACCGGGAACAGCACGGGGAACTTGTCCCGGCAGTGGTCGCAGTCATTCCCGCAACCGTTGCAAAGATCCGCATAGTCGTTTTTCAGGTGGTTTATCACGCGCTCGGAGAATATGTCCTCCATTATTACGGAGAACGGCTCCCGCGGGCCGGGCCTGTATTTGTCGTTGGAGACAATCAGTAATTTCATTCGCTTATGATTTTATAGCTCGTAGTTATCTTTGAGACGCCCCGGAGGTTCGCCATGACGGAGCAGTATTTTTCCTCCGACAGGGAGACGGCCCTCTTTACAGCTTCTTCCGTAATGTCGCTGCCGGTAACGACGTATTCTATCTCTATGTCCTTGAAATATTTCGGGTAGGTATTCTCGCCATCGACCCAGTGACCCTTCACGTTCACCGCGAGGTCGCGCACTTCCATCTTCTTCTTCCTGAGTATCGAGACCACGTCCATAGCCGTGCAGCCGCCGACGCCTATAAGGAGAAGCTCCATCGGCCTGGGGCCCGTATTCTCACCGCCGACGCCAGGCGCGGCGTCCATCACAAAGGCATGTCCCGTCCCGGACTGCCCCACGAACTGCATACCGCCAACAAACTTTACAGTAGCCTTCGCCGGCTCAGACATTTTTCCCCTCCATAAAATTATAAAAAGAAGCCGGAGAGGCAATTTGGAGGCTCACCCCACCTGGATTCGCTCCGAACGTCTCTCCCCTTAGACAAAACGAGCGCCCCCTTTTAGGGAAGCGCCCGTCTGCTTCTAAGAACCTTAAACCGGTCTTACTCCGGTTTTATAGCCTCGTTTGGACAGGCTTCTTCGCAGGTGCCGCAGTCCGTGCACTTTGCGGGATCAATAACATACTTCGGGTCTCCCTCGCTTATCGCGCCTTCCGGGCATTCCGCCTCGCAGGACCCGCACATGATGCAGTCATCGCCGATAACCCTTGGCATCTTCCCAAACACCTCCTTCTTTAAGAAATAGCAGTTACAATCTTAACTCTATCACAAGGGAGGTGCGCAAGGCAATCAAAAAAGCTCCGCGGCTTTCAGACGGGGATAACATCCGTTATTTTTCTGCTGCGGGTCAGGGTATTATCGCAAACTTTATTCCGCGGCCTCCGACAAGCTCGTCAAAGGCTTTCTGGAGGTCGTCCAGGCGATAACTGCCGGATATGAGCCTTGAGGCGTTCAGCCTGCCGGATACCAGAAGGTCGTAAGCCTCTTTTACATCGGATGGCGTGAAGTGGAACGCGCCCATGAGCTTTATCTCGTCGTAGTGTATCCGCCCGGCGTCGAAACACGCGCGCGTGCCCGCCGGACAACCGCCGAAAAGCAGCACCGTCCCGCCCCTCCTCACGAGCGATGGTGAGCCTTCCCATACTTCCCGGTTTCCGGTAGCCTCGACGACAAGGTCCGCTCCAAGGCCATCCGTCTCCTCTGTTACCTTCCAGGCGATGTCCTGGAGATCGCCTTCGAGCACGGTGTCCGCGCCCAGGTCTTTCGCCGCCTGAAACCTCTCGGAGCTTCCGCCGGTCGCCCGGCCCGCCACCATCACCTTCGCGCCGTTTATCTTGTGCAGCATGACGTGCATAAGGCCTATCGGCCCGGAACCGAATATCAGGACGTTTTTCGGCCTCTCGGCCTCGACCATCCGGATTCCGTGAACAACGCAGGATAGCGGCTCGAGCATTGCCGCCTCGGCGTATGGCAGATGCTCCGGCTTCTTGAACATGTTCGTCTTAACAATGCGTTCAGGCAGTTTTATGAATTCCGCATAAGCCCCCAGGACTTTCTCGTCCATTATCGTCGAGCAGAGGTTTTCCCGACCCATGCGGCAGAACGTACACTCCCCGCACGGCGCGGAATGCACCGCCATCACGGCGTCGCCCTCGGCGAAGCCCTCCACGCCAGCACCAATTCTGTAGATGTCACCGGAGAACTCATGCCCGAGCGCCGAGGGGAGAGGAATCTTGGGATGGCCGCGAAGATACGCCTTTATGTCCGTCCCGCACGTTAGCGCCGCCTTTACCGCTACCACGACCTCGCCCGGCCCAGGAAACGGAACCTGCGCCTTGCGGTTTATCTCCATCACCCTCGGGCTTATCAATGTTGCTGATTTCATGAAAATTAAATTACAACCTGTTTCATAACGGGATTCCCAGCTCCAATGACTTTTCTACCCCATTATATCACGCATGTCCAGTAAAATTTCGGTTCTCTCATGTTTTGTATGGATAAAAAGGCAGTGTTTAGGACAGGGCGCAACACGCAAAAATGTCATTCTGAGGCGCAGCCGAATAATCTGTTTTGTCTTATGTTTGTCATTCCCGGTTATTGTCTTTATGGGTACAAGATGCTATCATCCGGTTTATGGGAGAGCTCCTGGAAATAGTAAAGGAAGAGATTTCCTCAAAGGGGATGATAACGTTTGAGCGGTATGTCGAGCTTGCGCTCTATCACCCCCTTTACGGCTACTACTCCTCCGGAAATGCGGCGATAGGCAGGGCGGGGGATTTCTACACGTCCTCGCAGGCGACCGGTATGTACGGCAGGCTAATGGCCGAAGTTTACGTGAAACTCTCCGATATTTCCGGGCCGGACTTTGTGGAGATGGGCGCGGGCGAAGGGGCCTTTGCGGGCGATTTCCTGCACAGCCTGGCCAGGTTTTACCCGGAAATTTACGAAAAATGCCGTTATTTTATAGTCGAGGCGGCGCCAGGCATGGCTGAAAGGCAGAAGACGGCGCTTTCCGGCTTCGGGGACAAAATAGTCTGGGCGGAGAACATCGAAGCCCTGCCGGAGGTCGAGGGAGTTTTCTTCTCGAACGAACTGGTGGACGCGCTGCCTTTTCACAGGGTGCGGCAGGAGCGGGAGATTCTCTCCGAGATATATGTCGGGCTTGAGGGCGGTAAGCTTGTCGAAAAGACGGGCGTCCTTTCCACGCCGGGGCTTGCGATGCACTTCAACCGGTTGATGCTCATTCTCCCGGAAGGGATGACGACGGAGGCGAACCTGCGGGTTTCCGGGTGGATGGACGCAATCGGAAAAAGGCTTAAAAAGGGATTTGTGATAACGGTGGATTACGGCTATCCGGCGTCTGAATATTATGCCGCCTCCAGGCCGAGGGGCACCGCTCTATGCCATTACAGGCACTCAGTAAACGAAGATTTTTTCGAGCGTGTGGGCGAGCAGGACATCACTGCGCACGTGGATTTCACGACCCTCGGCCTGCTGGGACAGCGCGCCGGTCTTGAGACGGAGCTGTTCTCGGAGCAGGGACGGTTTCTTTCCGAGACGCTCCCGTGGTTCGAGGAATCCATACGCCGGGCGGGGGCCGAGGGCGAGCTTGTGCGGGCGGGACAGGGGCTTAAAACGCTCCTGCACCCCGAATGGCTCGGAGGTGTGTTCAAGGCGCTTTTGCAGTCGAAGGGGTGTAGCTCCGGCGGTCTTTTTGCGAGGGTAAAAAACCGGGCCGGGGAGCTTTTTCCGGACGTTTAAGGCGGGTCAAACAGGCCGTTTCAGGCAGGTTTCAGGCCGCGGCCCTGTAGCCCCATCTCATGAAATGGTCTTCCGTCCCTATCTCCCCGGAGAGATCGTCCGACTGCTCCGAGGCCAGGAAAACGGCGAGTCTCGCCACCTCGTCCGGCCCTTTCAGCTGTCCTGATTTTTTAAGCCCCCAGAAAACCCTGTAGGCCTCCGGCCCCAGGACATTCATGTCCATCTTACGCACGTCTTCCTGCATCCTCGTATCAACGGTTCCCGGGTCCATCCCGTATACCTTGATGTTATACTGTTCAAGCTCCCGCGCCAGCACTTTTGTAAGCGCATTGAGCCCGGCCTTCGAGATGCTGTAGGACCCCAGGCGCGGAACGACAAAATCCGCCAGGCCGGAGGTGACGTTTATAATCTTGCCGTAGCGTTTATTTATCATTGAGGGGATACAGGCCTTCGATACGAGCCAGGCCCCGCAGAGATTGACGTCGGTGCATTGGCGGAAATCCTTCTCGTCCACATCCTTCAAGGGCGCCACCGGGCCGATTATTCCCGCGTTGTTCACAAGTATATCCGGCGGGCCGAACTTCATCTCGACCGCCCGGCAAAGGTTCCTGATGTCTCCGGCGTCGGAAATGTCGGCCTTGATAGCAATGGTCTGTCCGCCTCTGTCCGCTATCATCGAGACGGTCTCTTCAAGCTCGTCCCGCGTCCTTGAAACCACGGCGGTTTTAGCGCCCGCCTCGGAAAGCGCCAGAGCTATCGCACGCCCCAGGCCGCGCCCTCCCCCGGTGACGACGGCAATTTTCCCCTTTAGCACACGGCCCCCTCTGCGTCTGCGAAAGATTTAATGGAGAAACCTTATTATCCCCAAATATAAATATAATCGGGAGAGGGCGGGTTGTCAAAAAAGGAAAGGCGGAATTTTTTAATACCGGTTGACGGGAGCCAGGCCGGACGCTAATGAAATGGTTCTATACCGCCGCGGCGAGGCTGGCCTCGGAGAGCATCGGTTCGCCCTCGAGGACAATCCAGGAGTCTTTTTCGGAAAGGAGCCTGCGAACCAGGAGCTGGTTCAGGCGGTGCCCGGATTTGTCCACCACCGCATGGGCTATCAGAGGCATCCCCGAAAGGGAGAGGTCGCCGATTAAATCGAGCGCCTTGTGCCGGACGAACTCATCCGGATAGCGAAGACCGCCGGGGTTTAAGATATGTTCCTCGCCCACGACGACGGCGTTATCGAGAGAGGCCCCTTTCGCAAGCCCGGCCTTCTCAAGCATCTCTATGTCCCTAAGGAAACCGAACGTCCTGGCGTCGGCCAGTTCGCGGTCGAAAGATGCGGCGTCGAGGTCAATGGAAATTTCCTCGTCCATAATCAGAGGATGGTTGAAATCTATGCGGCATGTTATCCTCGGGACAGGCGAAGGCAGGAGTGTCGCTATCTTGTCCCCGTCATGCACCGTTACGGGTTTGACGACTTTTATATATCTCCGGCGGACGGAGAGGGTTTGTAAACCCGCGCCTTGCAGGGCATCGACAAACGGCCTTGCGCTCCCGTCCATTATAGGCACTTCCGCCCCGGAAAGCTCAACGTACAAGTTATCCACCCCAAGCCCGGCAAGCGCGGCCAGCAGATGCTCGACGGTCTGAACCCTCGCGCACCTTCCGCCGTCAGACCGGACAAGGGATGTGGCGTAAGAGGTATCGCCGACATTCTCCGAAACGGCCTTAATCTCTGCCGCGCCGACAGCCCGGCCCCTGTCCCCGGCGTCCCCTTCATGACCGACACGGAATATTATGCCAGTCCCGGCGGGGGCGGGAAGGAGCGTTATCCTGACATCCTCGCCTGTATGCAGGCCGATTCCGTTAAGCGTAACCGGTCGTCTTATTGTGCGCTGAAATAGCATACCCGGATTAGAATGCAAATAAAATGCCAGAATAAATATTACTGAAATTACAAGGTATTACGATAATCTGAAGGACTATCCGTGGAGGAGGTGTTGCAGAAACGACACGTTTTTCCATTGCCTGACGTGGCTTTTTTACCTGCCAAGCCTCCGAAGCTCCCTTTCGGCGAGCCGCAGGGCCTTTTCCTCAGGCCCCGTCCGAAACGCCTTCATCAGGCGCACCGCGAGGCTGTCCAGCGCCGCCGCACGGTCCCTCTCGCGCGGCACGGTCTCCTTAAGCCGCGCACGTGCATCCTCCAGGAACGAAAGAAGCGCCGGATATCCGGTCGTATATTCGTCCAGTTCCCGCCGGACGAGCTTCGAGAGCGCAGGACACTTTCCCGCGGTGGAGACGGCTATCGACATACCGCCGCGCTCGCTTGCCGAGGGCACGATGAAATTCCCGGCCTCCGGCGGACTTGCGCAGTTTATCAGGATGCCGAGCCTCTCCGCGTCCCGGCAGACACTGAGGTTCGCTTCCACATCGTCCGTCGCGGCTATGGCTATAAACGCAGAGCGCAGGTCGCCTTTTCTGTATCGGCGCACTACATGCCTGATTGGGCCCGATGTCCCGGCGGCGGACGGCGCAAGTGTTTTATGTGCAAGGAGTTTTTTCATCCGCGCGCATATCACGGGCGCTA
>DAHWTK010000088.1 GCA_027328825.1 Nitrospirota bacterium | reverse complement strand
GTACAGAGATTCAGGCGCATAAGCGAATTCCCGATCTTTTGCTGCACGGATGACGAAGTCGAGGTCCTCGCAGTTCTGCCGGAAGCTTTCATCCATAAGCCCCGTCTTGTCGATCACTGTCCTGCGAATCATCAAAGAGGTTGGAAATATATTCAGTCCGGACAGCACGTCTTCGAAATAGCAGTCTGTCCCGCGCCCTTCAAATCCTCTCAGCATTGGCCGTCCCTCGAATGTCCTGCCGTTGCAGAAACAGCCGGCGATATCTTCATCGCTCTCCAGAAGGCTTGCCTGAGTTTTCACTTTCTCCGGCAGATACCTGTCGTCGGCGTCGAGAAAGCATATATATTCGCCTTCAGAGGCTCGTATCCCTGTATTTCTCGCGGCCCCGGGGCCTGAATTTTTCTGGTAGATATATGTTATTTTTCCTGCTTCGATATAATCTTTAAGGACGTTTCTCGTGCCGTCGGTGGAACCGTCGTCCACTACAACGACTTCCTGGTCAGTATATGTCTGATTCAGGACACTATCCACGGCCTCGCGTATGAACCGGCCGTAGTTATAGGTAGGAATTATCACGCTTACCTTTTTCACGTGCGCACCCCTGAAAGTCCTTCGACCAGCGATACGTATTTTTTAATATAATCCGCTAGCGCGTACTTTTCCGCTACTGTCCTGCGGCTCTCAAGACCCATCTTTTCCCTTAGAGATTTGTCAGCTATAAGTTCCGAGAGACACGCTTCCCATTCACCGTCAGTGCCAGCGAGAAAGCCGTTCACGCCATGTTTTATGATGTCGCAGTTTATACCCACCGGCGATGCGACGACTGGCACGCCAACGGAAAAATACTGGAGTATCTTGAACCCGCACTTTCCCCGGCTCCAGATGTCGTCGGTAAGGGGCATCAGGCCAATGTCCAGCTCGCGCAGATGTGCAAGCTCATCCTCTACACTCCATTTCCTTTTCTTTACCTTCATCCCTTCAAACTCAGGGAAATCGCTGCATATTACCGAGAGGGAAATGTTCGGAAATTTCACGGCAAGATTCCTGAATACCGGCTTTAAGTTTTCGAGATAAAACAGGTTCCCCTTCATGCCTATCCAGCCGATTACCACTTCATTTTTATCGTTTAACTTGCCGGGAAAATATTTTTCTGTATCCACCGGAGTCGTCAGTATCTCAACTCTACTGCAATATTTTCCCGCCTCCTTAGCCAGGTATTCGTTCCCGGCTACGGCTATGTCCGTTATCTCCATCATCCCCTTGAACCTGCCCGTAAACTTGCCGCTGTCCGGGAGATTGCGCCTCGCATCCGTATACATGATGGCGTCGTCGAAATCGAAGATTATCTTTTTCCTGAGCGCCTTCAGCACGAGAAGCTCAAGGCGGTTAAAGAGCTTCTTGTGCAATAAAATAATGTCCGCATTAGAAAGTCTGAGGATTAGGCGAATCCTTCCTGCAAGACCCTTCGGCACGTCGCGGACTTCGCATCGCCAGCCGCGAATGATCATCTCATCGGCCACTGGATATATCCTCAGGCGGCTGTTCGGGTCTTCTTTTTTATGAACCACGAAAACCATGTCGGTTTTACTCATAAATACCTGTATATATTTCTTCGACCTTCGCGGTAACACCTTCGCTTCCGTAAAACTCTTTCGCGCGTGCTGAGCTTTTCATGGAATATTCATTCATCCGCCGCTTATCCGATGCGAGATCTGATATTGCCCCGGCAAGCGCAGCGGAGTCTCCCGAAGGAACTATCATCCCGCAGGAGCCGTTTTCGAGCTGTTCCGGCATCCCGCCGACGGACGTCACGACGGACGGCACGCCCGCCGCCATTGCGTCCAGCAGGGAAAGAGGCGCGCCTTCCCACAAAGACGGCATCACGAATATATCCATTGCCCTGTAGAGTATAGGTATGTCGTGCCGCTCGCCCATGAAGATTATTTTATCTTCCACTCCAAGAGAACGCGCATGCTCCCTCAACGCGCCTTCCAGCCTCCCGCCGCCGATAAGCGCGGCTTTCGCAGGAACGCCGTTTTTATTAAGCTTAGACACCGCCTCGATCAGATACGACTGCCCCTTGGCTTCGACGAGGCGACCGACCGTGCCAAGCAGCAGCAGGTCTTTCGGAAGTCCGAGCTTCTCCCGCGCCTCTTCTTTTGTAAGGCTAATCTGCATCCTCTCGAAATCTATGCAGTTGGGGATTACGGAAATTTTCCCCGGACTGACTCTGTCGTATTTCAGGACGTCTTTCCTTACCGCATCGGAGACTGCGATTACGGCCCCGGTATGCCGGGCAAGGAATCTGTTAATCATAACCCTGTGCGGCTTTATCTTTGAATAAACATTCTGCACATGGAATACACATTTCGGCCTTGCGGCGCGAGGCAGCAGCATGGCGGCGATTCTTCCGTACATCCCCGCGTGGTAGAGATGCAGATGCAGGATGTCTATCTTTCTGTCGATTATTATTTTTTTTATATCCCTGACTGCGCCGAAATCGAAACCCTTTCCCTTCATCCTGCCAAGCGCAATCACCTCGAAACCCAGGTCTTCTATCCGCTCGCCGATTATGCCTTTATCCGCAATGCAGCAGGTAACGGGGTTGAACCGCGCCCTGTCCATTTTCTGAAGGACGTTCAACCAGAAGATTTCCGCGCCGCCCACCGGCATGGTTACAAACACGCTTAAGACATTTTTCATAGATAAATTTCTATCAGCTCTTCTATCGCCCGGATTACCTCGGGCACGGTTATGGCTTCGAGGCAGTCGCTCTTCTTGCTCCCGCCGCAACCGTCCTTCCGGCAGGGAATGCACGGATATTCATCTTTCTTCACTATCACGCGGGCCTTGTCGGTATACGGCCCCCACACCTTGTAATCGGAAGGGCCGAAAAGGGCCACAACCGGAGTCCCGACAGCCGCCGCCATGTGCATCGGCGCCGAATCCACGCCAAAGAACAGCCTGCTTATCTTTAGCAGCGAGGCAAGCTGTCCGAGCGTAAGAAGGCCGGAAAAATCCACTGGTTTCCTTTTTGCGAGACCGGCAACCGCCCTCGCCTTGTCCGCTTCTTTTTTGTCCGGGCCGGATGTAAGGATCACGTTGAAACCCCTGTCGTGCAGGTAGTCTATAACGTCTGCGACGGCCTTATCTTTCCAGCATTTGAAAAGCCAGCGCGACGTCGGATGCACTACCGCTATCCGTGCGCCGTACTTTATTCCACGCCCGGCAAGCATGTCGAGGACACACCCATCGTTTTCCCTGGACGTATGAAGCTCAAGCCTCTGGCCGCCCGGCTCTATACCAAGAGGCATTATCATTTCCATGTCCATGAGCGCGCGGTGCCTGTCCCATTTCTGCGGGACAAGGTCGGTAAAAAGCTTTCCCTTGCCCGGAAAACCCCTGCCCAGCGGGTCCGCCCCGATTCTCTTCCCGGCCCCCGACGCGAAGCACATTATCGCGCCCCTGTCCCCTTCCGTCATGTTTATCGCAATATCGAACCGTGCGGCACGCAGGGTCATGAGCAGTCTTAGGTCCTCAATAATGCCGCTCCCTTTTTTAAATGGAATCACCTCTGTCACACATGGATTGAATGACAGAATATCCTCCATCCCCTGGGGAATTACCGCCGTTATCCCGGCATCGGGATAGCAGTCTTTCAGTGCGCGGAGCATCGGCGTCATCATCAGGACGTCCCCGATATGCCGCAGTTTTACTACCAGAATCCTCATCTTCTTATCTCAAGCCCATTTCCATGAGCTTCGCATATTTCGAGAACGTATAATATGAATAAAGCCCGGCGAGCAGAAGGCCGTGGACGCCGTCCATGAAGCCTCGCTTCAATAAATACATCCTGATGAAAGTCATATGCGGCCTTAAGAACAGGTCGGAAGTTTTCGCCCTGCGTCCCTCTTTGTGCATCTCCTGTGCGGCAAGAGTTGAATATTTATCCGCCCTAAGGATATAATCCGAGACGCTGTCGTATGTGAAATGGAGCATCGGGTTTTTAAGGTATCCCGCCTCTCCGTCCAGTTTCACCGCCTCATGCACGGCCCGCTCTTTAAACCTCCCGCGCTTCCTGTCGAAAAGGCGGACAGAATAATCCGGATACCAGCCGCCGTGTCTTATCTCCCTGCCCATGAAGTGATTCCTCCTCGGGCAGTAATAGCCCGGCGTTTCAGGCCCGGCCTCCATGAGCTTTTTTATTTCTTCGGCGAGGGCTGGCGTTATCCGTTCGTCCGCATCGAGAACAAACACCCAGTCGTTCCTTGCCAGTTCCACGGCGCGCTGTTTCTGGCCTGAGAACCCGCGCCAATTTTCCTGAAAAACCCTGTCTGTAAATTCCCTGCAAATATCGACCGTGCCGTCCGTGCTGAAGGAGTCCAGCACGATTATCTCATCCGCAAAAGATGCGCTGGAAAGCGCATCCCGGATATTCTTTTGCTCGTTTTTCGTGATGACGACGACTGAAACGGCGGCCATTACGGGAGCTTCTCCGCCTCGTCTATCAGCATGACAGGTATGTCGTCCCTTATGGGATACTTAAGCTTGCAGGCGTCGCATATAAGGCCGTCGCCGCTTTCCGTCATTCGGACATCGCCTTTGCACTTCGGGCATGCGAGTATTTCCAGGAGTTCCCTGCTTATCATTTTTCCCCCTCCAGCATCTCCTCCGCAGCGCGGAAAACGTTTTCGACTGTAATATCCTTCATGCACATCATATTATTTTTCTCAGGACATTCCCTTTTAAGACACGGAGAACAGGCCGCGCCGGATGTAATAACCCTGTGGCCGCGCCCGTAAGGTCCTGTGCGCCCGGGAATCGTCGGGCCGAATATCGCCAGGACTTTTGTCCCCATTGCAGCCGCGATATGCATAGGGCCTGAGTCGTTCGTTATTATCAGCCGCGCCCTGCCGAGGAGCGCCGCAAGTCCTTTCAGAGACGTCTTCCCGAACGCGAAGCTTTCCCTGCCTGCAAGGTCTTCCAGCCCGGACATCACACCAGCTTCATCCGCGCTCCCGATGAAAATATATTTCAACCCCATGCGTTCCTTCAGCTCCAACGCAAGACGGCTGAATTTTTCCGCTTCCCAGCGCTTCGTTATCCATCTCGCAGACGGCGCGATTACCGCGAATTCCTCGCCTTCGTCTATGCCCGCGTTTTTCAATATTCGCCCGGCCTCGGCCAGATCCGCAGGGCCTGTCGCTATATCAAACTGCGGCGTCCGGGGCGGCGCTATTCCAAAGGCGCCGATTGCAAGAAGGTATCTGTCCACGGCGTGCATTTCCGTGTCGGTCACCCGGATTTTCTCGTTATAAAAAAAACCTGCTCCCTCGCGCGCATTTCTGAAACCTATCTTTCTCCCGGCCCTGCAAAAAAGCGTCATAAGACCGCTCCGCAAAAGTCCCTGGAGGTCTATTACGGCGTCATACTCCCCTGCCCGCAATGCCATTGCAAACCGCGATATTTCCCCGAATCCCCCTTTGTTCCTGTCGAATGCGATAATGTTGCTTATCGCCGGATGGCCGGCAAGCACAGGCTCGTACGCCTTGAAAACCGCCCAGTCTATATTAATCCCCGGCACGGCGTCCTTTAGCGCATTTGCGACCGGCAGGGCATGTATAATATCCCCCAGAGAGCTCGGCTTTATTATCAGGACTTTTTTAAGTCTTCGATTATCCAATCAGCCGCCTCCGGCAGGCTCGCCGAGACCATATCCGGCGCTATCCCTTTCTCCTGTAGCAGAGATTGTTCCTCGTTGCCGAAACCGGTCAGGACGAGCACCGTCTTCCCGCCCGCGTTTTTGCCGAGCTCTATGTCCGTGGCCTTGTCTCCCACAAAATACGACAGAGACAGGTCTATACCGAATTTCCGGGACGCGCTTACGGCCATTCCGGTCTTCGGTTTCCGGCACTCACACTCACGCATCTCGCCGTGGCGCGGGTGGTGCGGACAGAAATAGTAGGCATCGACCTTAGCGCCATCGGCCTCAAGGAGGCTGGCAAGCCTGTGGTTGACCTTGTGCAGGTCGTCCTCCGTGAAAAGCCCTCTCGCCACGCCGGACTGGTTGCTGACGACTATAAGCCTGAAACCTGCTTCCCTGAGTCTTACGAGAGCCTCCGCCGCACCATGAATCAGGCAGACCTTCTCCGGGTCGAAGAGGTATCCAATCTCCTCGTTTATCGTCCCGTCCCGGTCAAGAAAAACCGCTCTTTCAGACATTAGTCTCTTCATAACTCCCCCGGCTTCGCTCCCCCTCTTAATCTTAAGAGGGGGATAAGATGGGGCGTTACCTTAATAGCTCCTCCGCCGCCTTGAAAACCTTTCCAACACTTACGCGCTCAAGGCAGGCATAGTGCTTGTACGGGCAAGCCCTTTTAAAACATGGGCTGCACGTAACCGGCTCTCTGACGACGACGGATTTTTTGTTGAAAGGCCCGGTCGCCGCCGGGTCTGTCGAGCCGAACACGGCCACCGTCGGAACGTCAAGCGCGGCGGCGATATGCATCGGGCCGGAGTCGTTCGTAATGAAAACGGAGCATGTTTTAATCAGCGCCATCAGTTCACGGAGACTCGTCTTTCCCGCAAGGTTAACCGCTCTTTCATGCATGGAAGCCTGGACTACGCTGGCTGTATCAGTTTCCCCCTTGCCCCCGAAGATTATCACCTTTGCGCCCGTTTTCTTTGCCAGCTTGTCCGCCGCCTGTCCGAACCTCTCCGGGTGCCATCTCTTTGCTATGCCGTATTGCGCACCGGGGTTGATTCCGACTATGACATCCCCCTTTTTTATCCCGGACGTATTTAAAAGCTCCCAGGCCGAGTTTATCTCTTCCCTCGATAAATAAAGCCTGGGCGAGTGTCCGTCCGCCTTAAGCCCCATTTTTTCGATGAGGTCGAGGTAATAGTAAACCTGGTGCTTCTTTTTCGTCTCCTTCGATACCTTGACGCCTTTCGTAAGGAGTATCCCTCGCCCGTCCGTCGCATATCCCATGCGTTCCGGGATATTAGCAAGGAACGCAAGCAGCGCCGCCTCGAACGCATTTTGAAGGAGTATGGCGGTTCTGAATTTTTTCTTCCTTATCTCGCCCACGGCGCGGACAAGACCGCCAGGGCCTGAATGCATTCCCTTCCTGTCGAGCGGCATGACGTGGTCGATTGCCGGGTTCCCCAGAAGCAGCGTATCGAGCGGGGGCCGCACAAGG
>DAHWTK010000087.1 GCA_027328825.1 Nitrospirota bacterium | reverse complement strand
AGCTCAGCATACAGAAAAAATACATGGACAGGATTCGGCAGGATTCTTTTGTTACAATCCGCACCATCGGGCTTCTGGGCGACAAATACATCGATATATCGATAGGCAGCCCGCAATATGCCGTCCTGCCTCCAGGCTCCGTGCTGAAAAACGTTCAGCAGAGCCAGCTCTCTTCCGTAATGGCCGGCGCGGCCTCCGGACTTGAGAGCATAAACGCCGTCCTGGGCCAGCTCAAGCAAACGCTCGGTGCGGTAAACAACGGCAAGGGAACATTCGGACTCATGCTGAAGGACCCAAGGCTTTACGAGCGGCTGGCCTCGGCCTCGGAGAGCCTGCAGAACCTTACTCAACGCGCCGGCAAAGGCAAAGGAAGCCTTGGCCAGCTTGTTAACAACCCGAAGCTCTACAATAACCTTGTCGACGTGTCTGAAAAGACGAAGGAACTGGTAACCAATCTCGATAGCGGAAGTCTTGCGAGGCTCTCGAAGGACGAGGCGTTTTACAGGAATCTGCGCGACGTGTCGATAAATTTAAAGGACGTCTCGGAAGAGGCGAGGGCGCTCATGAATAACCTGAACACCGGCAGCATCTCCCGCATTTCCTCGGACAAGGGACTCTACGACCGCGTGGAAAGGGTCTCGGAGAGGCTCGATTCCATAATAGCGAAGGTGCAGAATGGCCAGGGAAGCGCGGGTAAGATACTCACGGACGACCGGCTTTACAATAACGCGAACAAGTTCTTTGAGGATGCGGACGCGCTCGTGCTGGACTTCAAGAAGCACCCGAAGAAGTATATAAAATTAAGTATATTCTGAATTCCCTCTCCCTCCGCCCCTCGCCCTTTATGAGAGAGGGGTTGGGAGAGGGTGTTTTTTATTTTATCCCCGCCGCCTTCATGTTTCCCACGACTACGATGTCCATTTTGTCCGGGTGCAGATATTCCCGCGCGACCTTCAGGACGTCTTCTTTCGTCACGTTCTTTATGCCATTGTAATACATCTCGAAGTAGTTGATACCGAGTTTGTAGAACTCCACCTGGGCCAGGAGGTCGGCCATCTTGGAGTCCGTGTCCATCTTTCTGGCAAAACTTCCGTAAATAAAGTTCTTCGCGTCTGAAAGCTCCTTGTCCGATACTTCCGCCGCCTTCATGTTTTTTATAATCTTCAAGGTCTCTTTCATGGCCTCTTTTGCCGTGTCGTTCTTGGTCTGCATTCCGACGGTATACGTGCCGGAATATTTGCGCGCGTCGAAGTAGCTGTAGGCGTCGTAGGCAAGGCCCATGTTGTCCCTTATGGTATTGAGTATCCTGGATACGAACCCTCCTCCGCCGAGGATGTAGTTCATCACGTAGAGCTTGTAGTAGTCGGGATTTTCGCGCGCGACGCCTACGTGTCCCATGAGGATGGTCGCCTGCGTGACGTCCCTGTTTATGTATTTGCGCCTAAGGGCCATCTTGGGCGGTGCCGGGATTATTGGTTTCGGTATTTTTTTCTGTTTCCAGCCGGCCATATATTTGTCTACGAGGCCCTTCGCCTCCGCCGGTGTAATGTCTCCCACGACCGCCATTATGCAGTTGTTGGGGGCGTAGAAGTCGTTGTGAAAGGCAACGATGTCGTCTCTTGTGATGGCGTCGAGCGATGCGGCGGTGCCTTCGACGGGGCGGCCATACGGGCTTTCGCCGCCGAAGACCATCTTCTGGTATGCCTTCTGCGCCACGTAGCTGGGGCTTTGCTCCTCGCGCAGTATCCCCGCCTTTATGTCCTTCTTCGTCCGGTCTATTTCCGACTGGGCGAATGTCGGCTGTATCAGCACCTTCGAGAGGAGCGAAAATCCGGTGTTCAGGTCTTTTTTAAGGACGGTCAAGTGCGCCACGGCATAATCCGTGCTCCCGCCGACGCCGAGGGACGCGCCTATGAAATCGATTTTCCCGGAAATGTCCATCGCGCCCATGCCTGCCGCGCCCTTTGTCAGAAGAGCCGCGGTAAGATGCGCGAGGCCGGCTTTCCTGTAAGGCTCCATAACGGAGCCGGCCCTGATTATCATGCTGATTGTAACCATGGGAAGCGAGCGTTCTTCCTTCACGAGGAGTATCATGCCGTCTTTCAGGACGTATCTCTTCCCGATTGGCCCCTTGAAACGGGATATATTGAACACAGGTTTCGGGAGCGCGGCCTCGGCGGACGTCGAAGCCGGTCGGGCGGCGGGTTTTCCCGGCGCCTTCGGCTGTGCGAAGGCGGGAGAGCATAGGAGAGCAAATAAAAATATCGTCAGTAAAGCGGCCTTCGGTAGTCTTTTCATTTTTATCCTCTTTTATATTCGCCCGATAAATGTGGCATTCACTTTTTTTGTCATTCCCGGATGACGGGACACCCGCACGCAGTGTGGGTCGAGCGGGAGTCTATTTTTTTCGCCCCCCCGCCGTCATCGTATCGGGCCGCCTGCGGGAGCGGGGGTCATTTTGTGGGTTACGGGGTGCGGTATAAGTATCCCTACGGTGCTGTTGTCCGCCGTCAGATATTTTTTTGCCACCCGCTGGATGTCTTCCGGGGTAACCTTTTTAATATTGTCGAGGTATGTGTTAAGGAGTTTCCATGAGGCGACGGATTCGTATATCCCGAGCATCATGGCGCGGTAGAAATTGGAATCCTGTCCCATTATGAAACCGGCCTCTATCTGGTTTTTCGCCTTTTGCAGTTCGTGCGCCGACACGGGTGTCGTCTTTATCTTTTTAATCTCGGCGTATATGGCATCCTCGGCCTCTTTTGCCGTTTTGCCGGGCATCACGCCCACGGAAAAAGAAAAGGTGTTGGGGTCCTTTGAAACCCCTTCATAATCGGCGTCCGCGTACTGGGCTATCTGTTTTTTGTACACCAGGTCTTTATACAGCCGCGAACTGTTCCCGCCGGAAAATATCGTCTCGAGGACGTCGAGGGCGTAGTAGTCCTTGCTCTTCCAGTTCGGCGTGTGATAGATGATGTCAACCGTGGGGAGTTCCGCCTGTTTTTTGAGATATACCCGCCGCTCGCCCTGCTGAGGCGGCTCGGAAACGACCACCTTCGGCGGCTCCGGCCCGCGTGGTATGGGGCCGAACCATTTCTCAATCTCCTTTATCGTCTTTGCCGCGTCTATATCGCCCACGATGACAATCGTCGCGTTGTTCGGCATGTAGTAATGCCTGTAATGTCTCCTTACGTCATGGATGGTATAGTGCTTGATGTTGTCCATCCAGCCTATTATCGGCCAGTGGTACGGGGCCAGGACAAAAGCAGCCGCCTCCGCCTGTTCGTCAAGCGCGGCCTCCGGGTTATCGTCGGTGCGCATCCGGCGCTCCTCCTCGACGACCTTTCTCTCCTCCTGGAAGGCGGAGTTCTTGAGCAGAAGCCCGTTCATCCTGTCGGACTCGAGATCGAAGGACAGCCAGATGTAAGCCGAGGCGAAGGTCTGAAAAAACGCCGTGTAGTCCTGGCTTGTGAAGGCGTTGTCGCTCCCGCCGTATCGCTGGACTATCTGCGAGAACTCCTTCGGCCCGAAACGCTTTGAGCCGCGGAACATCATGTGTTCCAGCATGTGGGATATGCCGGCCTTGTCGTACCGCTCGTAGCGGGAGCCGACCTTGTACCATATCTGGAACACGGCGTCCGGCGCCTTGTGCTCCTCGAGCAGCAGCACCTTGAGTCCGTTTTTCAGGGTATATTCCTTTACGTTCTCGAACCCGCTTTTCGCAAAGGCGGGCAGAGAGACAAGGATAATAAAAATGAACAAGAGAAGCTGGATAAGATATTTTCGCATGTAGATGCCCCCTCTGAATTAAAATGTCGTGTTTGTAAGGGAGATTATCACCCGCGTTTTCGCGGGAATGACGACCCTAATACACGAAACACGAATCATGTGTTATTTCTTAAGCGACGCGTTATAGATTTCTTTCCTCGACATCCCCGTAATCCTTGCGGCCTCGGCAGAAGCCGTTTTCCTGGAAAATCCCTCGCGCATCAGGTCTTCAAGTATCGCTAATGGGTCTGCTGACGGCGCCTGCGCCGGCTCTCCTGCAAGTCCTTCGATAACCAGGGTAATTTCCCCGCGTATGCCGGCAGAGCTGCCTTGTGGCGGTGGACCTGTATCTCCGCCCGACGCGCCGGAGATGGACTCGACGGCTTTAATTATATCAGAAATATTCCCGCGCATCGTCTTTTCGTGGATTTTTGTCAGTTCCCGCGAGAGCGAAACGCGCCTCTCTCCCATAACCTCCCGGATATCTTGGAGGGTATTGAAAATCTTGTGCGGGGCCTCGTAAAGGATTATGGTGTGGGGTTCGCTTTTCAGAAGTTCCAACCTGGAGAGCTTCTGCGAACGTTTCGATGGAAGAAAACCCTCGAAGACGAAGGCGTCCGTCGGCAGGCCGGAGATGGAAAGCGCGGCTATTGCGGCTGTAGGCCCCGGTATAGGGATTACCGGGATTCTATTTTCTATAGCCGTGTTGATGAGAAAATATCCGGGGTCCGAAATGCCCGGCGTGCCCGCGTCCGATACCAGGGCCGCGGATTGTCCCTCAAGGAGCCGGGTGACTATAACGGGAGCTTTTTCTTCTTTGTTATGGTCGTGGTAGCTGGTCAGGTTTTTATGGATGTCGAAGTGAGACAAAAGTTTCTGCGTGTGCCTTGTATCCTCGGCGGCGATGAAGTCCACTTCCTTTAATATTCTAATAGCCCGGAGTGTGATGTCTTCGAGGTTGCCGATTGGCGTTGCAACGATGTATAGATAACCGGGCATTTTTTAACTTGACAATTAACCGAGATTATTACAAAATATTAATGGAGGCTTTGTTTGAACCTAATAAAGGCAAGGGTTCGTCCCTGCTATAGGTTTTGAGCATTGCCTTTTTTATTGTCTTTGTTCCAACGGTCGTAAATCATCTATAAAAGTTATTCCATATGTGGGATATTCTTTTCCATCTTTTTCGTCAACATGTTGCCCTTTAAAACTTAATGCAAATATTTTATCTGCAAATTCTTTAATTTCCGTTCTAAAAGGCTTAATCATTTTATCGAGTCTAAATCCCCAATTTAAACAGTAAGCTATTATATCGACCATTTGTATTGCGGTTGTCAAATCTGAATGAACAAAGAACGGCTCAGGGACTATTTTTGAACTGCGAGTTCTTCCGTTATATGTTTTTAAAAAATACTCTTGCATTTGTTTAAGCAGAATTTTACTTTGAGTTTTATCTAATTCATCAAAAACTATAAGACCATGCTCTTCAGGTTTAACCTGTGAACTATCGAGATAATAATAAATCCTTTCAAATAAATAAGCATAATCTTTACGCAGCATATTACCATCAGGGATGGGCGTTTCTACGTCGACTATAGAAGCAAAAACCTTTATTCCATAAGAGGCGCAGATATCGAACAAGTCTTGAACAAAAGCAATTTTGGATTGAGCAAAAGCTGTGAACTCTTCTTTATTTGGTTGTCCGTGGGAAGAATTTTTTATCAAAAAAGATCGAGCTAAAGAAGTTCTATCGGCGTAGTTTATTGGCAAAAGTTGTGATGCGTGTTTAAATGTTTTTTTCTTTAACAACTTCTTACCTTTTAATTCTATCCCAAACTCGGATAAGCGACATCCAAAATGTTTTATTTCTGCATCTTGAATTGTTTGTATAATTTTCCAAAGATCACGCTCCCCAATAGATACAGCTGCTAAAACTTCATAATGTGATTCTCTATGATCTATGCCGCTTTCATCTATGAAAAAAAGCATGAAACACTCCTTTTAAAAACTTCTATACCTGTTCGTTATCGGGAACCTTCTGTCCCTTCCGAGGGCGCGCGGCGTAATCTTTATTCCCGGCGGGGACTGGCGTCTTTTGTACTCGCTCGTGTCTACGAGCCTTATAACCCGCTTTACCGCATCCGGGTCGAACCCGAGCTGCACCATCTCTTCCAAATCCCTGTCCTCTTCGATATACGCCTTCAAGACCGGGTCGAGCACCTCATACGGGGGCAGGCTGTCGCTGTCCTTCTGGTCGGGCCTGAGTTCGGCTGACGGGGCCTTGGTTATGACGCGCGCCGGGATTATTTCTTTCCCGTAACGGCGGTTAACGTGCCTGCAAAGCTCGTATACCATAGTCTTCGGCACGTCCTTGATTACGGCGAACCCGCCCGCCATGTCGCCGTAAAGCGTGGCATAGCCCGTGGACATCTCGCTTTTGTTCCCGGTGGTCAGCACAAGCCAGCCGAACTTGTTGGAAAGCGCCATCAGCAGGTTCCCGCGTATCCTGGCCTGAAGATTCTCTTCGGTCACATCCGGCTTGCGTCCTTTGAAAGCCTCCCTGAGCATCGCTTCCATGCTCTCGTATGCCGGGGCGATGGGTATTTCGGTTAAGGTAATATCGAGGTTCCCGGCGAGGCGGTATGTATCTTCGGAACTCTCCGTTGAAGTGTATTTGAACGGGAAAAACGTCCCCCGGACGTTCTCCTTCCCGACGGCCTCCACGGCTATGGCGGCTACTATTGAGCTGTCTATACCGCCGGATAGCGAGACCACGACCTTGCCGAAGCCATTTTTGCGGACATAATCCCGCGTGCCCAGGACAAGGGCCTGGAAGACCTCCTCCATGGGTTCCAGCGGATCGCTCATATCAGGGGGCATCATACGCTCCCTCTCCGGCTGAGGGGCTGCCGGGACCGATATAAGCCGTTTGCCTTCATCCTCGTGCAGATAGCGCTCCACCCTGCTCCGGGGGTCTATAAGCCTCGCATGGAAAACGGATTCCAGGTCGAGGTCCGAAACTATGAGCGCCTCCCTGAACTGGGGGCCCTGGGCTATCAATTTCCCCTGCTCGTTCATAATCATCCCGTGCCCGTCGAACACTAGCTCGTCCTGCCCGCCTACCATGTTGTTGTATGCGACGATGGCAAGGTTGTCCGACGCGCGCGCTGTCAGCATGTGGCGTCTGAACTTCCATTTGCCCTTGTAGTAAGGCGATGCGTTTATGTTTATTATTACTTCGGCGCCGAAAAGCGCCTGGCTCCGAAGCGGGCCGTTCGGCATCCAGATGTCCTCGCAGATATTCACGCCGATTTTTATCCCGTGGAAGTCGTAGACCGGGTATCCCTTTCCCGCCTGGAAATAGCGGTATTCGTCGAACACGCCGTAATTGGGGAGATAGGTCTTGTGGTAGACGTCGATCAATTTTCCGTCCGAGATGAAAGCGGCGGCGTTATATATGTCGTCAAGCTTGTCCACGAAACCGACGATTGCCGCAATGCCCCGGCTCTCGGCTGTCAGCTCGTTTAAGACGGCGAGGTTGTCGTCGATGAAGGAAGGCTTCAGCAGCAGG
>DAHWTK010000086.1 GCA_027328825.1 Nitrospirota bacterium | reverse complement strand
CTCGGTATCTATCCCGGTTATCGTCCTCGCCCTTCTCATCTGGCTGATACATCACCGCGGCGCGGGGAACTGAGCGCCTCAATACCTGTAGTTTATATCCAGGCGGAAGAGATTGTCCTGCCGGTTTTTTCCCGGCTCAAGGTCAAAATTCCGGACATACTCGTATCCGTAATTTATAAGCGCGTCCCAGTCCCTGTTAAGGGGCAGCGTCCAGAAAATTCGCCCGCCGTCTATTTCCTCCGGCGCGCCCTTACCGCCTATCCTGCCCACCCAGCCGCGTTCCGTGTGGAAATACTCCAGGGACAGATTGTTACGGAGGGTGAAGTAATGCGTGAATTTCCCGAAATAGTCCTTGGTGTCACCGCCCTGGGCGTCACCCATTATAAGGCCGTTATTCGTGTAGCCTTCAGGGAATTTATAGTCCGTATACGCAATGGGATTCCCGTAGAAGAACTCGAACCGGAAATCGTTCCTGCCGTCGGAAGTCAATCTCGGTATATATATCCCCGCCAGGTGGCTTTCCACTATAGGTATCACGACATAGCTGTCCTCGCCGTAGTATTCCCAGTAGACCGTCGTGTCCCGAAGCCAGCTTATCCGGTATCTTATTTCAGTGCCGCCCAGGCTGTTCGAGCCGTTATTTGACTGTCCCACTGAGAACATGGCCTTGAAAATCCCCGGCTCTACCACGTTCGGGCCACCCTGCTGTCTGGTGTAGTTTACGCCTATCTCGAGGTTTTTCGTCGGCTTGAGGGAGATATTGGCCGCCGCAAACCACGGCTCCCGCGTGTCCGCGCCATCGCCGCTTTTTGAAAGCCTCGAGAATATCACGGCGTATTTAAGGAGTCCGATATTACGCCTGAACCAGGGCCAGTCCACGGGCTCAGGACTCGATAGCTTTACCTCCTCCAGGTTCTCCGCGTTGTCGGTCAGGACAAGGTCTCCCCGATAGCCCTGGCCGAACCAGTTCTCGTCCTTGCCTACCTCAAGCTCAAGCCCATGCCCGCCAATCTTTACGTATCCTTTGTTGATTTCCAGGTTCGTGTGCGGCCCCGGCCCGCCTATGTTTACGCCGGAGACGAGGGCCAGGGGCTCCACGAGCGCGGAACAATATCTCGTGAAATAAAATTCAGAATCCGTGCGAACCTCGAAGTTATTATGCTCCCTGTAGACTATGCCGTCGTTATTCTCCATCATCGGAGTGCCCTCGCTGCCCCCGGCGCGCATCACGGGCACGAAATATTTTCGTAAGTCTCCGATGCCGAAGATGCCCTGGTGCCCGGTGTCGGATATGAGGCGGTCGTAGCTCCTCGGTATGCCGTCGAGATACACGTACCTGAACCTCGCGCCGGAAAGAAGATTGTAATCGAACGTCGGGGTCTTGCCTTCCTGCCTGTAGAGGTCGAGTTCCCTGGGGAGAAAATAGCAAAGCCTCGATACAATCTCGCGCGCGAGTTTCGGGGCTTGCGACCCCATTTTTTTTAAGTTGCCCTGCGCTTCGAGGACGAGCCTTGCGGCCTCCGCTTTGGAGTAAGGCTTAAGCCCGTGGATGTCCGAGTTTATCAGCCCGAAGCCTGAGAGCTTGTCTATGTATGAATATATCGGGCTGTCGAGCGGGATGTTGTTGGACGCAAGCCCCCAGGAAAGCCTCGGCGAAAGAATCGAAAACAGGATAACCGGCAGACAGATTATAAGGACGCAAAACCTTCTCACATCCCGCTCCCTCTGATAACCGCGGGAATGGTTTTAAGCAGAAGGCCGATGTCCTGCCTGAGGGACCAGCTGTCTATGTATTTCAGGTCCAGCTTCATCCATTCCTCAAAATCTATGTTGTTCCTCCCGGAGACCTGCCACCGGCATGTGATGCCCGGTTTTACGGACAGCCTCCTGCGCTGCCAGCGCTCGTAGCGTTCCACCTCCGACGGCACGGGAGGCCGCGGGCCGACAAGAGACATGTCGCCTTTCAGGACGTTTATAAGCTGAGGCAGTTCGTCGAAGGAATATTTCCTCAGCCATTTCCCGACCCTCGTCACACGCGGGTCGTTTTTCATCTTGAATATCGGGCCGGACATGTCGTTATATTCGAGAAGCTCACTCTTGCGTTCTTCCGCGTCCTGATGCATCGAACGGAATTTCAGGAACTTGAACACCCTGCCGTTTAAACCGCACCTCTCCTGGACGAATAAAACGGGGCCTTTCGAGCCAAGCTTTATGGCAACGGCGATTGCCGCCATCAAGGGGCTTAACAGAATAAGCATGACGGCGGACGCCGTGGTATCGATAACCTGTTTAAGCGCCCTTTGCATGGGCGCGATTTTTTGTGTCGAGAAGCTTATCAGATTCGTATCGCCTACTTCCTCCAGCCGCATGTCTGCAAATCGCAGGTTGAAGAAGGCCGGGAGAATGGACATTTTAACTCCGTATTCCTCGCATATGAGAAGAGCGTCGTGCAGATAGGACATATCCTTGCCGGTAACGGCGAAGACGACCTCGTCGATTGGATTGTTCTTCAGAATTCCGTCGATGTCCTTGAAACCGCCGATGACCGTATTGCCCGTCCACCGTACAGGCTTCCCTGTGTCCTCTTCGTCCGTAGAAAGAAAACCGAACACTCTGTAGCCCAGGTAATTATAATCTGACAAAAGCCGGGCAAACATTTTGCCATACCTTGTCGTCCCGACGATGAGGACATTGTAGAGATTATAGCCTCTTACCCTGATGCTCCTGAGGACGAGCTTCATGGTTATCCTGCGCGCGGTTATCAGGAACATGGAGCCCAGAAAATAGCCCAGCACGAGCTGGCGGCTTGTGGCCGTAAGCTTTAATACGAATATTAATATCGCCGCAAGGGTTGCCGCCTGAAAATGGGCGACAATCACCTCTTTTGTTATGGCCGCATATGTTTTCCTTCTTATGGAGCTGTAGACGCCGTTCAGATACAGGCATATAAAAGTAAAAAAAATCAAGACTGCCATCGAGCGCGCTTCGAACGGCATAGCCCCGACAGGCATGTTATACCTTGCTCTGAAAATAATCCTTGAAACGGCATAGCTCACGCAGACCAGCAGAAAATCGGCAAGGACGACAAGTTTCCCGAAGAAACGCGCTCTTTCACGCAGCATTTTGCCTCCTGTCAGATTATCGCCAGCACGTCGGTTGCTGTCCTGCCAGCTATAGAATCCCAGTCAAATTCGTTGCTCTTTCTGTTGCCAAGCGTGAAATATTCCCGGCCCTCGGAGCCGTTTTTTATGGCGTTTATCATCCTTTCTTTCAGCCTGTCAATATCCCCAGGCGGAAACAGCGCCTCTTCGTCTGCCACAATCTCCATGTTAGGCGGTATGGAACTGCACAATACCCTGAGACCGTATCCCAGGGCCTCGAGCAGGACTATCGGAAGGCCCTCGTGATAAGACGGCAGTACGAAACAGCCCGCGCTTGAATACACTTCGCCAAGGGAGCCGCCTTTTATGACGCCGGTCATAACGACCCTCGCATCGGCGGCGGCCATCTTCTTAAGCTCGGCGCTGTAGCTGTCCTCGTGGTCGGCACCGCCGACCAGCGCCAGTTTCCAGTCCGTGTCGATTTCCCTGAAACCCCTAAGCAGGTCGTGCAGCCCCTTTTCAGGGACGAACCTCGCCACGGCGAGGAAGTATCCGCGCGGCTTAAGACCGAGCTTATCGAGATAAGCGCCGGGCGGCACGGGTTCCGGGATGTCTATACCGTTCGGGATATAATTTACCCTGCGCCCATACCGTGTTTGCAGGTCTTTTTCAATCGTCTTTGATACGGCAATGACGCCGTTGGCATATTTTGTCCCAAGCCTCTCGCCCATCCTGAGCGCCGCCTTCGCCAACGCCCCCCATTTCTTGCGGTTATAATCCGGGCCGTGGTTAGTCACTACGACCTTGAGTCCGCAGAGCCTGACAAGCGGAGCGACAAGCGACGGCCCAAGCGCGTGTATATGAACCACGTCGAACTTTTTCCGGTTGCAGGCTATGTGAAATACGCCAAGCAGAGAATGGCATATCGCCTCAAGGCTTTTCGTTTTCGGCGCCAGGATCGGGACTATCTCCACGCCCCTGTAGCTGTAATTACGGCTGGGAACGTAACCCTTCCGCGCGTAAACCCGCACCCGACAGCCAAGGGAAACAAGCCGGGGATAGAGGTTTTCGCAGTGTTTTTCCACCCCGCCCTGAACCCCCGGGAAGCCCCTTGTGCCGAGCACGGCTATTCGGGGACAGCCTACCCCCTCAGCTTTCTTTTCAGTATCCAAAGGCCCGGTCTCCAGATATATTTTTTCATCACCGGGGCGGCGGTTCCTATCATCCAGCAGTTTCTGTCACAATTCCCGACATCGCCCCTTATTTTCGCGGCGGCTTCTCCGTTCCATATCTCGTTAAAGTTCTGCCGGTTCAGATTCCCCATGCTGACGGAGCCATCGCCAAGCCCGTTGCAGGGTTTTATTTCGCCCCACGGGTCAACAAAGAAATTTGCCGACCCCGCCTCGCAGGGCAGGAGCCGTTTCCCGCCGTTTACGTAATTCGCCAGGCCGTGATTGAAATATGCCCTGAACCAGTTCTTTACCCTGCCGGTCTTCAGAAGCTCACATATAAGTTCCTCAAAGCACCCGCAAACTTCCTCTTTCTTCGCAATCGCGTTGTCGTATTTATGGAAGTAATAGGAGTTATGAACCGCCGCCGTGGCGAATTCGAGATTCATGGATTTAGCAAGCTGGTAAAGCTCTATCATGTCCTTCGCGTTTCTGTCCGACACCGTTATACCGAAACCGATATCCCTGACGCCCATCCTCTGAAGCTCCAGGAGCGTCCTCAGGCCGTGGTCGAATCCGTCCTTCAGGCCGCGGAGTTCGTCGTTGGCGGCGGGCAGACCTTCTATGCTTATGCGGAATCCTATGTCCTTGTTCCTTTCGGCGACACCGATTATCTTATCCGTAAAATATCCGTTCGTGCTGACGACAACCCGCCTTGATTTTTTCTTCAATATATCGACAATGTCCGAGATGTCACTGCGCAGAAACGGCTCTCCGCCCGTTACGTTGCAGAAATCGAGCGAGGGGAGTTTCTCGAGCGTTTCCGGCTTTATCTCCTCGGCTTCCTTCGTGGGATACTTCCACACGTTGCACATGTGGCACTTCGCGTTGCACCTGTATGTCGTAATTACCGCGGCTTCCAAATATACTCCTCGATCTATGCTCTCGCTTGTCTTAATTTGTCTATTTTTTCCACAATATCCTTAACTTCTATTAAATTTATGCACTCACCATATATACTCCCTGGAATTTTTTGACAAGATTCGTGGAGAATCGGAAAACATGGCTGCCTCTTTTGAATCGGGATGACATTATCGTGTCCGAACCTTTTGCTGGACGTAGGGCCGAAGAGGCATATGGTTGGTACCTCCGTAGCTCCTGCCACATGAAGCGCTCCGGTGTCCATACAGATAAATAAAGAAATTCTTTTTAGCAAGGCCGTAAATTGAAGAATTGTAAGTTTCCCTGTCAAGACATGGACGTCCTTTTTACTCATAGCCGCAATCTGTCGAGCCAGGCCATATTCATCCCGCGTCCCGCTTATTAATATTTGTGCGCCGTATTTTTCCGCCAGTGTGTTAATTAACGCCGCTATCTTTTGCTCCGGCCACCTTTGAATAATCTTTGCGCCTGGCGATATGCATACGGAAAAATCCTCGGCTGAAATATTCATCTCAGCCAGCAAATTACCCACGTATGCCTCGTCCCGCGCGCCCGGATACAATTTTACTTTTTTATAATCGCGTGTATCAGCCCCCAGCGCTTTCAATAGATCAAGGTTGTTCTCTATTTCAGATTTGTTGTAATCAAAAGATAGGTGGGTCGAAAGGAATTTCGATCCTCCGGTCCTGTCGTATCCTATTATTTCTTTTGACCCGCTTAAATAACCGTACAAAAAAATATTTCTGAAATCCCCGCGCGCATCAAAAGCAATATCAAATTTTTCTTTCCTTAACTGCATCAGTAAATATAGATAATTCGGCATATATGATGCATATTTTATTATGCTTGCAAAACCGCTATGAATTTTCCGTGCCCCTCTGTTGCCGGTGCCCCAGGGCGGATTATGAACAATGATATTGTCAAATCGCGGGTTATTCTCCAGGGCCGGGGCTGAGGCCGGTCTTAGCAAGACTGAAATTGAGCAATCAGGATAATTGCTTTTAAAACACTCCAGGAAAGGGGTAAGCAAAATTACATCGCCCATGTTATCAAGGCGGATTACCAATGCCTTTCTTAAAATTCTTTGACTGCCACAAAGCTTCTTAAACTTGCGCTGGGGGCGGAAAATTACCGGCAAAATAAAATCCGCAATGCGACCGAAAAACTTTTTTAATTTACTGCGCGTTTGAATCATTTTTTCTCTTCTGTATCTCGTTGACAATTAGCCCGCAGAACAGCCAGAACATCCCGGAAGACACGAACGCCTGCCAGTGCTCCGTCGTCAGCGAAGCAAGGAAGTAGGCGATCGTCGAACTGAATACCGTTATGGCCATGACGACGGAGGCCGGATTGTCATTGAGATATGAAACGTTTTTTTTCAGAAATAATAATAACGAGAAAACGAAGAATAGAAATATCAGCAGCCCGATAACGCCCTTTTCCACGGCTATCGTGAGAAAAAGCGATTCGCCCGCGCCCCTTGCGCCCTGACCGGTAAGCTGTGTAACGTAGCCGCCATAACCCAGTCCCATGCCCATCGGGTGCCGGATTATGTTTTGTATTCCGACCGCGTAGGCCGCGAGGTGGCCGATGGTCGATGGGTCTTTAAGGTTTATCGTCGCGTTTATCAAGGTCTGTCCGGCGCTGGATAAAAAAACCAGGCAGCACAGGCTGACGGTTATAAGCGCGGCCATCGCGAGGCCTTTCTTCCCGAGATAGAACATGGACGAAACGAAAATGCCTATCAACGCTCCGAGTATGGCGGCCCTTGTCAGACTGAGCAGTGTTGCGATGCCTATGACGGCAAATGCGGCATACTTGAATTTATTGAAGATGTTGACCCCGCTTCTGTTCGTTATCATCTGATACAGGAGCACGAGCGTGAATATGTTTGCAAACCCGACAATCAACGGATCTCCATATGACGAGATCAACCGGCGCACCTTGAAATAGCTTACGTAGGTATAGAAATTTACCGGCAGGCCGTTCAGAAATGCGACATCGTTTCCCTGGGACATCCAGAAATTTCTGCCAAGCTCGGCCCATAGGCCTGAACTGAAGAAGAACCTTTCGACCAGGCCGAACACGTTCGCGGCGAACCCCGCGGCTATCAATGCCGCCATGAATTTTTTCAGGGACTCTCCGTCATGTTCGATGAACCTGCCGAGGAAATACAGGCCTGCGAATGCGACCGTGGCCCTGTAGCTTTCGACCTGATAGAATATTTTTATCTGCGAG
>DAHWTK010000085.1 GCA_027328825.1 Nitrospirota bacterium | reverse complement strand
TTCAGGTTGTTTTTTTGCAGCGCTTCGATTATCTTCCCGGCATCGCCGCCCGGGTCTATTACCGCCGCCTCACGGGTAATCTCGGAACCTGCGATATAGCAATTTACGGCGAGCGGGCCGACCACGACAGTCTGAAAAATCATTTCGCCTTTACCTTCCGTTTGTATGTATTGATTATGAACGACAGCTCATCGCTTTTCAGAAGATACAATATGAAAAAATAAACCGCAAGCCCGGCGGCTATTGCCGCGAAAACTATTCCGGCCTTTTGTGCCGTGTGTCCGTTTTGCGCCCACAGGTTGCCTCGGGCGATAAAATAGCAGGCGACTCCCATGACGGCGGAGGCGAATGCTGTCTTCAGCCCGGATTTCAATATATTTCTGGCGCCTATCCTTCCCATCCTTTCCCTGAAGAGAAACAAAAGCAGGAACATGTTAACCACAGAGGCTATTGCCGTTGCGAGTGCGAGGCCGCCGTGTTTGAGCGGGCCCATAAGAAGAAGGCTCAAGGCCGCATTGACTAATACTGCTACGAACGCCCCTATCAGAGGTGTTCTTGTGTCGTGTAGCGAATAAAATGCGGCGTTAAGTATCCTGACGCCGGAATAGGCCCACAGGCCAGTTGAGTAGAACATCAGGGCGTAGGCGACGTTTAGCGTGTCCGCGTAGGTGAACGTGCCTCTCTGGAACAGTAGGCTTGTAATAGGGACGCGCAGGACTATGAGGCCCACCATCGAGGGTACCATTATGAACAGGACGTAGCGGAACCCGAAGGAGAGCGTTTCCTTGAGGCCGTCTTTGTCTCCTGCGGCGGCCTGGCGCGACATGCTGGGAAGGACAGCCGTGGCGATTGAAATCCCGAAAATCCCGTGCGGGAACTGAAAGAGCTGAGTTGCATACAGGAGATAGGAAACGCTTCCCTGCGGGAGATACGTCGCTATCAGGCTGCTTATGAAGATATTTATCTGGGTGGCGGCCTGGCTTCCTATTACTGGAATCGTGAGACGGCCTATCTTCTTGACGCCGGGGTCTCGTGGTCGCATAACGAATTTAAACAGCATTCCCCTTTTTTTAAGAGGAGGAAGCTGAATCAGCATCTGAAGAATTCCCCCGAATATCACGCCGAGCGCAAGCCCTACTATTGGCGTATTCATGTGCGGACATACCCATAGCGCAAATCCTATCATCGAGAGGTTCAGCATTATCGGGGCGGCGGCAGGGGCGGCGAATGAGCCGAGCGAGTTCAGGATGCCCATCACCACCGCCGACAGTCCGACGAACAGTATATACGGGAACATTATCCTCGTGAGCCGGACTGTCAGTGCGAACTTTTGGGGATCATCAACCCAGCCGTGCGCGATTGCGCTTACAACCGCCGGAGAGAAGGCGATACCGAGAGCCACCACTCCAATGCAGATGATAAGAAGGAGATAGAATACGGTGCTTGCCAGTTCCCTTGCTTCTTCTTTGGACTTTGTGTGGAAGTATTCCGTGAAGACCGGTATGAATGCCGCCGACATAGAGCCTTCGGCAAGAAGCTGGCGGAGGATGTTGCTTATCCTGAATGCCTGAAAAAAGGCGTCCGTAACCATTCCCGCGCCGAAAATCCTGGCGATTACCATGAGCCTTAAGAAGCCGAGGACGCGTGAGACGGCGGTTACGATGCTCATCGACCAGGCTGCGCGTGTGACGCTTGCCTGCTCGCTCATAATGCGGGGTTACCGCCTGGATGTATTGCGGGGATACTGATGGTGAATGTGGTGCCTTCGCCCAACCGGCTTTTAAGGGAGATGCTTCCGCCGTGCGCCTCTGTCACGGCCTTGGAAATATAGAGGCCAAGCCCCATTCCATCTATCTTCCCGGTGGCGCTTGAGCGCCTGAACTTCTGGAACATTGTATCGACGTCTTTTTCCGGTATGCCATTGCCCGTGTCAGATATGTCTATTTTCACGGCATCATTGGCAGAATGAGTGGTTACAGTAACCGACGCCCCCGACGGTATGTATTTGAGAGCATTGCCGAGTATGTTGCAGATTACCCGGTCAAGTTGAACCTTGTCACCCATGACGTGCTGAAGACCGGCTCCTTTTACAAATGATATTGTCACGCTTCTTCGTTCAGCCTGCGGTATGAAGAACCTCATGGAATCCTCGACAAGGTCGTTTATGTCGAGGGGCTGAAGGTTGAGCTTCAGCTTTCCGGCTTCAATTGCCGCCGATACGAGAAAATTGTCAACGAGGGTGAGTATTTTCTTACCGCTTGCGTACACGCTCGACATGGCTTTTTCGATTTCTTCCTGCCCGGAAAGTGATCCGTCCTGTATCATTTCGGCGTATGTGAGAATCGTGGAGAGCGGAGATTTTATGTCGTGCGTTATCATGGCGTTGAAATCGGTTTTCTCTTTTTCCAGCCGTACAAGCTCGTTGTTTGTTCTTTCAAGCTCGCGGTTGGCGTCTTTAATGGATTCCATGTATTCGTTTATCCGATTATCCCTCTCCTGAAGGGCGTCGGCCATGCTGTTGAAAGAATTTGCCAGCTCTCCTATCTCGTCATCGTGCATCCGGGGAATCCTCAGGGCGAAATTACCGGCGCCGATTTTCGAGGCGCCATCCCGGAGATTATTGACAGGCCGGACAATATATTCGGCAAGGTATCCGGATATTGCAAGCGCGACCAGCGATACGAGAATGAAGAGCAGAAAATACATCTTCAGCAGGCGGTTCATAGGTTCAAGCAGTTCGGAATAGTATTCGTTGACCCCTACCGACCACCCGTGTCCGTGGTAATCGCCGAAACCTATCAGAGGAGCGAACCCTGCGAGTTTTTTGGTGCCGGTAGTCCTGGTGGTATAATAGGCCGTCCCGGTCTTTCCGCTTGTCATTTCCTCTATCATTTTATTCATATCGGCTGGTCTGGGAGGCCTGTGAGTGTTTAATATTTTACTCCTGTCAGGGTGGCCGATGAGGATTCCTTTGCGGTTTACGAGGAAGGCGTAACCGTTATGTCCGGATGCTCTGTTTTCTCGTTGAACCGCGTCTATTATCTCCCATAGATATTCCAGTTTCAGGTTGGTTGTCAGGACGCTTACGATATTCCCTTCCTTGTCGTATACAGGCGCGGCAAAGGACATTGTCGGCTTGTCAGTTATGGGCGATATATACATGTCGGAGGAGGTAATCTGGCCGGAAAGGGCCGGGAGATACCATGAATTGCTGTAAGTCGGTTTTTCCGGCTTTTTAATATCTTCCAGGTTAATTACGCTTATGTGGTCGAAGTATGGATATATTTTCAGATATTTGGACAATATTGCGTTCTGGCTGCTGGTGGTTGTTTTTAGCCCGTACAGAGAGTAATGCAGGGCGATTGCACGGGTATCTTCGAGCTTGTCGTTCAAGTAGCGATCTATTTTGTCCGCAAGTTCAGAGGCCATAATGGAAAGACTTTTCTCGGCCTGGCGCTTTAGCGCATTCTTTTTCGACTGGTAGGAAATAACCCCTGCCAGGAGTATAACCGAGAGGCCCAGCGTGAAGAATATCAGAAAAAGCTTTGCCTTAAGGCTCTTCTGGACTCCGTTTAGCATAAATTACCCTTGACTTGGAACTTCTGTTGTGTTAAATATTCTATCTTTACGACAACCCGACAAATCGGGAGCTAATTTAAAATATCTGGAGGTCGATTTGGCAAACCATAAGTCAGCTCTTAAAAGAAACAGGCAGTCCATCGTCCGCAGGGAGAAAAACCGCCAGGCGAAGGCCGCGCTCAGGACGCTCGTCAAAAAATTTAACGCAACCGTGGCCAGGGAGCCGGAAGCCGCAAAGGAAGTGCTGGCCCAGGCCGTTCCCGCCATAGCGAAGGCCGCATCGAAAGGCATAATCCATAAAAATGCCGCTTCCCGCAAGATTTCCCGCCTTTCCAAGAGGCTCCACAAGTCAACCGCCCAAGGGGCTTAAAAGGCTCCCGAAAGCTCCAGCACAAGTCTTTCCATGACAAGTCTCGGCGGCACAGGGGAACCTTTCAGGTCCCTGTCCGCCTTCATTAAACAGCCGAAAGCGCGGACGGCTTCGTCGTCAGAAATTTTTCTTGCCGAGGATTTGCGTCCCGCACCGGCTGGCAATTCGTCGCCTGCCGCCATCTTTCGCCAGTTCCCGGATAGTATAGCAAGTAGTTTCAGGGGTTCCTCGCCGTCCCGTAGCAGCCTTTCCAGCGTCTCTACGGCCTTGGATGCGTTTCCTGCCGCCGCCGCATCCGAAAGCTCGAACACCGCCGGCAGGCCGAAATCTCCCACCGATTCCCGGACATCCTCTTCTTTTATGTGCCGTCTCTCGCCAATGAGGTTGAATACCTTGTTCAGCTCGGCTTCCATAAGCGCTACGTTCCCGGACAGAGTTTCTGAAAAATATGCCACAGCGCCACGGTCTATGTTAAAACCCGATGACCGGACAAGCTTCTGGACAATATCCGGGATTTCATAGTCCCGTGGCCGCCAGAAATGCACAAAAACGGCGCTATCCGGCAACATATCCGAAAGCGTGCGTTCTTTAGAGCGGTCCGCGCCCATTGCGAGCATAGTAAAAACGCAGTCGGGAGACGGCGCCTGGAGATACTCCTTAAGCTCCCGCAAGTCCCGTAGCTTGTCCGCCTCCTTGAGTATCACAAGACGTTTATCCGCCATCATCGGGAGCGTGGATGCCTGTGCCGCCACCTCCGCCGCTTTTGAGTCCTTGCCGTAGAAAATATCGAGATTAAAATCTTTCGGCGCGCCTGCAAGGGTCTTATCCGTGATGACAGAAAGCGCCCTGTCGGCAAAATAAAGCTCTTCGCCTGTAAACAGATATACCGGCGCAAACCCGGCGGCCCCGCTTTTTTCCAGGTGGTCGAATAAGGTTTTATGAGTAAGCTTTCGCATCAGAACCTGTCCAGCACCCGTATTATAAATTCCTCCGCAAAGCGCTTGGAGGCGTATTTTATTGCCTCCTCCTTGCGGATCTTGCTTTTGGTAACGTCCACGGTAACACGGTAATCCGCATACGAGGTGAAATTGTCTTTCTTCCAAATTACCTTTTTTGTTTTTATATCCGATACCCTTACGTCCATGTGTATTATAAGCCGATATTCGAGTATCCTCTCCTGCGGGTCGTACGACAGAGGCTCAAGCTCGACTTTCCTTATCCTGCCGTTAACGAGAATGTCCGCGTCTCTTTCGTCCGTTAGCATCCAGCGCCCGTCTATGGCAATTTCTTCTTTTAGCGCCGCCGTCACGTCCTTCTCTACAAGCGGCTCATAAGAGTCGTTCCGGAACATCATTACGAAGGCCTTGTATTTTCCGGAGGCGCTTCCCGTGCCCGTGCCTCTGCCGGCGAGCTGATAGCCGCAGGCGGGAAGAGAAACGAGCACGAGTATGCATATAAGCTTTTTCATGCCTTAGACCACGATATTGACAAGTTTCGATTTCACGTATATTACCTTCTTAGGCTCCATGCCGCCCAGGAACTGCCTTACCTTCTCCTGGGAAAGCGCGGTTTGTTTGACGTATTCGTCGTCGGACTCTGCCGGGACCGTTATCCTGTCCCGCACTTTCCCGTTTACCTGCACGACAACGAGTATCTCGTCGGATTTTATCAGTTCAGGGTCGAATACCGGCCATGAAACCCTTTCGATTGACGCATCCTTGCCAAGCGCCTCCCAGAGCTCGGACGCTACGTGTGGCGCAAAAGGCGAAATGAGCAGAATCAAGGCTTCCACGGCCTCGCGCATGGCCGCCTTGTCTTCCAGGTCGCCTTTATCCGTTTCAAACTGATAGAGTGCGTTCACAAGCTCCATTATGGAAGCTATGGCGGTATTGAAATGGAACCTGTCTTCTATGTCGTCGGTAACCTTTTTTATAGTTTTGTGGGTAGCCCGGCGCAGGTTTTTTGCATTTGCTGAGGCATGTCCAGACGGCGTCCCGGCTGACTTTATAATATCCAAGTTCTCATAAACAAATCGCCAAATACGCGCAAGAAATCTGAAAGACCCCTCAACGCCCTGGTCTGACCATTCCAGGTCTTTTTCCGGCGGCGCCGCGAACAGTGAGAAGAGCCGTGCGGTATCCGCGCCATATTCGCTTATAAGCTCGTCCGGGTCTACCACGTTACCCTTGGACTTGGACATCTTGGCCCCGTCTTTTATTACCATGCCCTGCGTAAGAAGGTTCCTGAACGGTTCGGAAGCAGTGGTCAGGCCCAGGTCCCTGATGACCTTGTTGAAGAAACGCGCGTACAGCAGATGCAGAACCGCATGTTCAATGCCGCCGATGTACTGGTCAACGCCGCCGGTTGCCTGGTCTCTGCCGGACATCCAGTAGTCTGCTTTTTCTTTGTCGAACGGCACATTATCGTCTGGGCCTGTATAGCGAAGGAAATACCACGAGGAGTCCACAAAGGTGTCCATCGTGTCTGTCTCCCGCGCGGCGTCCGCTCCGCAAACAGGGCATTTGACACTCAGAAATTCTCTTGACGTAGTGAGCGGAGATGCGCCCTGACCGGAAAACTTCACGTCTGTCGGCAGGAGAACCGGCAGGTCTTTTTCAGGCACCGGCAGGGTCCCGCATTTGGCGCAATAAATTACAGGTATCGGCGTGCCCCAATAGCGTTGACGCGAAATGCCCCAGTCCCGGAGGCGATAGTTTATTGTCTTTTTCCCGATGCCCTTTGATTGGAGATAATCCGCGACTTTTTCTTTCCCTTCAATATTTGGCGTGCCGTCAAACTGGCCTGAAGCCGTCATTTTTCCTTCGCCCACATACGCCGCCTGCATCGTTGCAGGGTCAAGCTTTTCACCGGCAGGCTGGATTACGGTCTTTATTGGTAGGCCATATTTTTTAGCAAACTCGAAATCGCGCTGGTCATGCGCCGGGACCGCCATTACCGCGCCTGTGCCATACTCGGCCAGGACGAAATTTGCAGCCCAGATGGGTATTTTTTCATACGTTACGGGGTTTATTGCGTATGCGCCGGTGAAAATTCCCTCTTTTTCGCCCGTTTCGGCTGTCCTTTCTATCTTGTTAGTTCTTTTGACTTTCTCTATGAATTCAATTACTTCAGCTTCTTGAGGCATTCCTTTTATAAGCTCTCGAACAACAGTGTGTTCAGGCGCGATAGACATAAAAGTCGCGCCGAAAAGGGTATCCGCGCGCGTGGTGAATACGGTGATTTTCTCGACCCCGGGCACGTTTTTTACCTTAAAATCAATCTCGCATCCTATGGACTTCCCGATCCAGTTCCTCTGCATCGTCAGGACACGCTCCGGCCATCCCGGGAGCTTGTCAAGGTATTCGAGCAGCTCCTCGGCATAGTCTGTTATCCTGAAGAACCACTGCGGAAGCTCCTTCTGCTGAACTTCCGTTTCACACCGCCAGCACTTTCCGTCTTCCACCTGCTCGTTCGCAAGCACGGTATTACAGGACTCGCACCAGTTCACGCTTCCGAGTTTTTTATATGCCAGACCTTTCTCCAGCATCTTCAGGAAGAAAAGCTG
>DAHWTK010000084.1 GCA_027328825.1 Nitrospirota bacterium | reverse complement strand
TTGTGTCTATTGCGCGCCGGAGGGACTCTCCGCTCCTGATGATACCCACGTCTCCCCACATTAGCCTCCTTAGCTGGCTCCTTATTTTCAGCAGGTCGCCCTTTGCCGCGTCCGCCGCCATGTATGTAATGGAGTCCTTTCTGGGGATAGGTTTTTTAAGTCCGTGCGCGGCGGCGGCAATGCCCGCCCGCGCCCCGAAGACAATGCCTTCCAGAAGCGAATTGCTTGCGAGGCGGTTCGCCCCGTGGACGCCGGTGCAGGCGACCTCTCCGGCGGCATACAGTCCCGGCATGTCCGTCCCGCCGTCCTTGTCCGTCCATACCCCGCCCATCATGTAGTGAGCGGCGGGCGAGACCGGTATCATATCCTCTGTTATGTCTATGTCGAACTTAAGACAGGTGGAATAAATCCGCGGGAATCTGTATCTCACGAAACCGGGGTCGAGATGCCGGAGGTCGAGATATACGTGCTCGGATTTGGTCTTGAGCATCTCCGAGACTATCGCCCTCGAGACAACGTCCCTCGGGGCAAGCTCCGCCCTGGCGTGATAGGCGGGCATGAAGCGTTCGCCCCTGACATTCACAAGGAGCGCCCCTTCTCCGCGCATTGCCTCCGAAAGGAGGAACTGCGGCGCGCGCGGCACGTACAGCGACGTCGGATGGAACTGAACGAACTCCATGTCCGTAAGCGCCGCCCCGGCCCGGTACGCTATGGCGAAACCGTCGCCCGTTGCGACCTCCGGGTTGGTCGTCCGCTGAAATATCTGCCCCAGGCCGCCTGTGGCGAGCACAATCGCCTTCGCGTAAATCGCAGTAAGCTTTTTCTCGCGCTCCCGCCAGACGAGCGCCCCCTCGGCCTGCCCGTCTCTCACGATAAGGTCTACCGTGATGGAATAGTCGTATTTTTTTATGTTCTCGGTCGCCTTGACCTTGGCAAGAAGGGCGCGTTCTATCTCTCTGCCGGTGGAGTCGCCGTTGGCGTGCAGTATACGCCTCTTGCTGTGCGCGGCCTCGCGCGTGAAGGCGAGTTTTACGCCGCCGGAGCGGCCTCCCTCGCGGTCGAACTGCGCGCCCCAGGATATGAGCTCGCGTATGCGCTCAGGCCCCTCGGTAACGAGTATGCGGACGTTCTCCTCATTGCACAGGCCGTCGCCCGCGGCGATGGTGTCCTTTAAGTGAAAACCGATTTCGTCTTCGTCTGAGAGCGCGACGGCCACTCCGCCCTGCGCGTATTCCGTGGAGGACTCCGTGGCCCTGTCCTTGGTGATAACCAGGACCTTCCCCGCCCTGGAGAGCTCTATCGCCGCGCGAAGCCCTGCAACGCCTGAACCTATTACGATATAGTCGGTGGAGATGGCCCCGGATGTGATTTCCAATTCCCTACCTTGCAACCCCGAAGGGAGAATCGCCTGTGTAATCAATCAAAACCATGGAACTTCCGGTATCCTGAAAGATATACGTGCAGTTCCCGCGTGCCTCGTGAGAGCCGCCTCCTTTGTCCGTCCAGGTCCCGAACCAGTGGAATACCACTTCCACCCGGTTGCCGGTTTCTACCACCCTGTCGGTGTTTATATCCAGGCTGACTTCCGGATAGATGTCCATGTCCTTCCTGAGGACGCTTTCAAAATCCGCATAGCTCTTTTTGAAGTCGTGCGAGACGCCGTCTAAGGTGCCGTCAAGGTTCCGGGCCTTGTAGGCCGCTTCCATTTTTGCAAAGGCGGAAAGCGCGCGGGTAGCCTTCAGGGACTCCTCCGAAGGCTTTATTATCTGCTTCTTCGCGCAGGCGGACACAAGCAGAACGACGGACGAGAAAATGATAAAAAACCTAGCGTATTTCATCGAAAAGGGCCTCCGAATCATGGACGTGGGGCTTATATTTCAGACTAACAGATTATACCGGCAGCGGGCCGAGAGTCAAGAAAATAAAGGGGTTTTATCCTACTCTTACCCTGGGGTCCGCCATTGCGTAGGCAATATCTGCCAGCATGTTCCCCAGCAGGGTAAGGAAGGAGACGAAGACGAGGTCGCCCATTATCAGTGGATAATCGCGCGCGATTACGGCCTGCCAGAAGAGCTGGCCCATGCCGGGGATTGCGAAAATCGACTCGAGGATAACGCTTCCGCCTATGATGGCGGGAACAGACAGGCCCATGATGGTAATGATGGACATGAGGGCGTTACGGAGCGCGTGCCTGTATATTACGTCATGCTCCTTTAAGCCCTTTGCCCTTGCCGTGCGGATATAATCCTGGCTGATTACCTCCAGCATACTGGAACGCATATACCTCGAAAATCCGGCGAGGCTTCCGAACGCGCCTATAAATACTATGAGGACGATGTGCCGCAAATAATCCGCAAGACGAGCAAAAAATCCCCAGTGCTCGGAGTCGAGCGATCTCAGGCCGGATATTGGCAGCCAGCCGAGCTGCACGCCGAAGAGGATCATGAGCAGAAGGGCGAACCAGAAACCCGGCATGGAAAAACCGAGAAAGACGGTCACGGTCGTAACCTTGTCCGCCAGCGTATTCCTCTTCAGGGCCGACATTATTCCCAGCGGCACCGCTATGAGGAACGCGGCGATAATCTCCAGGGCGTTGATGGTCAAGGTAACCGGAAGGCGCTCCAGCAGCTTGTCCAACACCGGCCTGCCGTCGATAAAGGATTTACCGAAATCCAACCTCGCGAGCCGCGCCACCCAGTCGGCATACTGGACATAGAGCGGTTTGTCCAGGCCGTAGAGTCTCCGGAGGTTTGCCAGTGCTTCGGCGGAAACCCTCGGGTTCATTTCCGCAGCAACCTCCACCGGGTTTCCGGGGGCCAGGTGTATGACGGCGAACGTAATTATGCTTATGCCGAAAAGGAGCGGCACCATCATAAAAAAGCGGCGGACGATATACCTGAACATTGGTAGATTTTATCAGAAAGGATGCCGTGTTTCAACCGGCAAAGGGGAATTTATGAGGCATATTAAAAGGGTATCCGCCTAATCCGGAAACGTCTCGGCCTCGCCCCGGTAGCCATACCGTCCGTTCTTTATGAGGCATTTCATTCTGCCGTGGAAGTTCCTTATGGAGATTACCGAGGAAATGTGCAGAAGCTGGGCGGCGCGGTAGGGCCTGCTGACAACCCTCACCCGGCCTTCCTTTACGGCCCGGATTATCGCTTCCGGATTTTTTTCGGCCTTCACTATCGAATATGTCCGGCCAATCTGGCGGGTTACGTGGGCGTCCGAATTGCCTATGAGAGGCTTCCCCATCTCAAGCGCACGGGATACCGCCCAGTTGTTGAAATTCAGGTTCTTTACGTAATAATGGCAATATTCCAGGGCGTCGAACACCTCCGGGTGGCTGTCGAGCAGTATGCCTGAAGCCGTCGGAATAGGGAAATACGGATGCGCTGCAATTACAAGGTTGTCTTCCCTTTTCGAGCCGGAAATGTCGCTTAGCGTGCGATAATCGCTTATTTCCCCGGGGAAATTTATCAGGAGTACATGCCTTCTTTTTATTGTGCGTTCCACTCCCCGAATTAATATGATGCCCCGCTCCCTGGCGTAGTCCCGAAGCCGCTCCGACCATGTGAACCGGTTGTGGTTCGTAATGGCTATGGCGTCGAACCCTCTGGCCGCCATCATATCGATTATCTTATATGCGTCGTTTCTTAGAAAATCGTGCGGGTCTTCCTTGGAGTGAATATGAAAATCTATTTTAAGCTCTTTCAATTTTATCCCTTTCCTGCCCCTGTAATATGATAGCTTTGATCGCCATACTGCGGCAAGAAAATAATAATTAATTTTATTTAATGTCTATCCATATGAAATCATTGAAAAACATAATGCTTGACCAGAATATGAAAAGGCATTATACTTATCAGCACGTCTTGCAGTAACATGTTCTTTGAAAGAAACACGGATATTATACTCCCTATAGACCCCGGAATCAATCCCGGGCGTTCCTTTTTTACAAACAAAAAAGAGCAATACGAAATCTCCGGCACATAGTCGATAAGTGGATTTTCGGCATCCCGGGACGGCGGATTTTGCCCTTTCGGGCTTCTGCTTCTTAAGGGTTGACGAAAATACCGATTTATGAAAGGAGGCGGCGATGAAGTATCAGGCTTTTTTAATGTCGGTTCTGGCGTTTGCTTCCCTTGCCGCTACCGCGCACGCCGAAAGCAGGATTTCCAATCTCCTTGACGCCACACAGAGGGATTACGAGGCTATAAAGGTGGATATGCACGGCGCCAATGACGGCGTCTCGGCAATGGGCGCGCGGAAGCTGAAAGCGGCGGCTGACAGGATTACGGCAAGACGGGCAGCAATAGAAAACCTGCGGAGGCTGGGCCTTAAGGTCCTTCCAAGGGACCAGAGGGGGCTTTTCAGGCTGCTTGTCCAGAACCTCGACCAGATCAACCTTGCGCTGCTTGCACTGATAGTAAACGGCAGAGGTCCGGCTTGCGTAATGAACCATCCTGACGGGGGCGTAAGCTGGCAGAAGGGCATCGGCATGATGCTCGACGAGACGAGGCGGTGCCTTTACATGGTCGGCAAGGTATCCGGGCCGTTCGTAATGAAGGCGCCCCTCGCGCCTATGCAGGCGCACTGATTTTACCTTGGCGGCTGAGCGGGTTTCGGAGCAGGCTTGCGGGCCTGCCCGACGGCTTTCTTGCGCGGGATTATTATGCCCTGGCGGGCAAGTTCGCGCCGTATCTCTTCTCGCCGCCGGGCGCGCGCCCGTGGGGGAAGTGATTTAAGCGCCTGAAGCTGGGAACGTATTTTCGCCTGTTTCTCAGGCGGCAGGGCGTTGAATTTCGCTATGCCGTTCCGGTAGTCCTGCCTCTCCTGCGGGGTCATCTCCCGCCAGCGCTCCACCTTGCCCATAACCTTCTCGCGTTCTTCCGGCGGTAGGGCCTTCATTTTTTTATATTTATCACGAAGTTCCTGCCTCCTGGCGGGCGGGAGCGAGTTAAAAAGGCGGTACGCCCTCCTCAGGCGTTTGCGCCTCGCCGGAGACATCGTCCTCCATATCTCATAATTTTCAAGAAGATCCTGTTGCTCTCGCGGGGAGAGGGACTCCCATCGGTCTTTTAATACCTTTTTCTTGAAACGGGTCTTGACCACATGCGCGGGGTGCGCATAATGCAGGCTTTGCTTGAATGTTTTGTCGGAATTCTGTTGGGGGGCAACGGCTTCAGAGAAGGCCGGGAATGAAATAATCAGACCTATAAACAGGGCCGAGAATGCAAGCTTTTTTATGAACATCTTCTTCCCGAAGGCCGCTCTGGCCGGACTATATTCAGGCCACATATAGCGATAATGCCGACACTCGCTGATTGCGCACTGGGCGGTGTTCTCAGCCGCCGCTGCTGGCGTCGGCAATCTCCGGACGTCCGCCGTCCGCGCTGATTCCCGCCTTGACCGGCCCCTTTTCGGCCATTCTCGGTCTGATTCTGGGGCGCGATTCCCTTATCGGCCCAAGCTCGTCAAGACCGCTCTGGTCTATCTGGTGTATTACGTCCAGGTCGTCTATCACGTCAAAATTATTAAGGACTTCCCAATCTGCCTGCGAAGGGGCCTTGACAACCTGCGCCTGCTGCGGCTGCCTGGTATTCAACGACGGAAGATATACAGCCATCAACACCGCGATTAACGCCACACCGGCAGTGATATAGACAGGGACAAGCCTCCTTAAAGCGGACGGCCTGCGGAAAAGCCTTCGCATAACGCCCCTGGCGGCGGAATAGCTCTCGCCTGAAGTCGGGTTCTTGGCCCCCGGTATATTGGAGAGCGTAAAGGAGATGTCCTCGAGCTCCTTCCGGCAGGAGGCGCAGGAGATCACATGCGCGGCAACCTCCGAGGCCTGCTCCCTCGATAGCTCTCCGTAGTGGTAAAGAATCAGCTTTTCGCTGAAATCACATGAAGTCCTTTTATCCATAACGATAACCTTTCATACCCTTTTTCAAGGTCTCGACCGCCCGGAAGAGGTGAGCCTTGACGGCGCCTTCGCTTATTCTCAAGGCCGCCGCTATTTCCGTAAGCTTAAGGTCTTCCTCGTGCTTCATGAGAAATACGACTCTCTGTCTCGGTGGCAGCGACAAGAGCGCTTTTTTAAGGGCTGCCCGCAGTTCCTTCTGCTCCAGAGGCATGTCCGGGTTTATCGAACGGGAACAATCCGGCGCCTGTTCGACCACGTCATGCCCGTCATCCTCTTCCTCGGGAGCGGCAAAAAAGAAGATCTTTTTTATAAACGTCCTTTTGCGGAGAAAATCCAGACAGACGTTCGACAGTATCCTGATAAACCATGTGTAAAACGACGAGCCGCCCTTGAATGAATTAAGCGCCCTGTAGGCCTTTATGAAGGCGTCCTGAGCAAGGTCCTGGGCATCGTCCGCATTCCCTGTCATCTGTCTGGCAAATGCAAGCGCCCTCGGCATGTACATTTTAACCAGGGTTCCGAAGGCCTCCGGATCTCCGTTCCTCGAAGCCTCGATCAGCTCCTGCTCGTTCGGGGCCATGCCGCTCAGGACAGGCTCCCTTGCACGGCGCAGGCCAAAACCATCCGCCCGTATACTGGCCGCCGTCCCGGTTATTTTGTCTTCCTTAAAGGGCGCGGAAATAAACCCGCTCTCTTCCGCAGCCTTCCCGATCCCCGAAAAATCGGGCGACCTGTCCGCCCCGTCCGCCAGCCTGCCAGACATATCTCCTACAGGCTTGGGCGCAACACAGGCCGATTGACCAGCCGCTGTCTCTTCCAGCATATGTTTTCCTTCTAAAAACAGCCGCGCCTGTTAAACCATGTCCCTCAGCCGTAAAAACCCGGCCCCCTCTTACACGCCTATTATACTTCTTCCGGGTCTTTACTTCAAGGAAACATGTCGCCGGGACTTGTCAGTTAGACGTATGAAAGGCTGAGAAGGTTTACAACAGCGGCCAACCAGAGGCTTTAAGGTGCCGCTTGAAGGAACTGCCGGACCTATGCCGACCATGAAGCTGATCCAAATGTTATGACGTGAGATGTTGCGGAGAGACCGGCGTTATTTCTTATGAGCGGAAGTTCACTGGAAGACTGGCTGGTAAATCAATGAAAGCGGCTTTATTGACTGGCTTTCTCTCCGCCCTACATTCGGGCCGGTGGGCCGGGGGCCGGGACTGCCTTTGAGGAAGCCCCGGCCTTTATCAGTATCAACTGTGGCCGACCGCACTTTCCCGGAGACCTTGCGCGCTGGGAAGATCTCCGAAAAAGGACTTACTTCTTCTCTTCCTTTTTGGCTTTCTTGGCCTTTTTTTCGACCTTCTTGCCCTTCTTCATTGCCTTCTTGCCTTTTTTTGCCTTCTTGGCGACCCTTTTCTTGCCCTTCTTCATTGCCCTCTTGGCCTTCTTCGCCTTTTTGGCTTTCTTGGCCTTCTTGACGGCTTTCTTGGCCTTTTTCGCCTTCTTGGCTTTGGCCTTTGGCTTGGGAGGCGCGGGGGTGAGCAGCGGCGCCATAGCGGCCTTGCGCTCGGTCGCTGGCAGACCGCGCGCCGAAGCGAACTTGGTGCAGATCAGGCCCGCGTGCTCTCCCCCGCAGATTTTGCAGGTGAAGGTGTTTTTCTTCGTCATGAGGGCAGTTCTCCGCGTTTGGCCATGCGCCGAAGTAGCCGCAGCGCGGTGCGCGCCCGGTTGAGCTTC
>DAHWTK010000083.1 GCA_027328825.1 Nitrospirota bacterium | reverse complement strand
GATGGCGACCCATACCATGTCCCGCTTCGGCTTCCTTAGCGCGGCGAAATTGACCGGGACGGGTTTCGCCCAGCCTATAATCGGAGCGTTCAGGATCAGCAAAATGAGCGGCAGGACTACCGTCCCGATGGGGTCGATGTGCTTTATGGGGTTTAACGTCAGGCGTCCCGCGCGGCGGGCCGTGGAGTCGCCGAATTTCTCCGCGACGTAGCCGTGCATAACCTCGTGCAATATAATAGCGAGGAGCACCGGCATTGCCCAGATCGAAATACCCCTTGCAATCGAGTTTATGTCCATAAGTTATCCTTAAATTTACCATAAAAATCGAAGTGTTAATGATAGTGGAAGGGTCATGGAAAGTCAAGGAGTTTTCCCTTGCAAACAGGGCTGATGTAAACTATGCTAAATATTATGGAACGTACCGTCCTGAAATTCCTCGATTACCTTGCCGTGGAGAAAGGGCTTTCCCAAAACACGCTTGAGTCCTATGGCAGGGATATGGGCAAATACGTCCAATTTCTTGAAAAAAGAGGGATTTCCGATTTCTCGGCTTCCGGTAGAACCGAAATGCGGGAGCTTGTGGAGCACCTTAGGACCTCCGGCCTCAAGGCGGCGTCCGTAGCAAGGACGCTGGCGGCGGTAAAGGGTCTGCACAGGTTCCTCCTGCTTGAGGGTCTCGCCAAGACCGACCCGACCGAGGCCCTGGAGACACCCCGGCAGGGCGTGAGGCTGCCAAAGGCCCTCACAGCCGCAGAAGTCGAGGCCATCCTTGCCGCACCTATGGTAAGCGGCCCGGATGCGGCGCGTGGTTTCAAGGCCCTCGAGGGCCTGCGCGACAAGGCGATGCTCGAGACGATGTACGCGGCGGGCCTTCGGGTAAGTGAACTTGTCGGGCTTCCCACGGGCGGAGTGAATTTCGAGGTAGGGTTCCTTAAGGTTACCGGAAAAGGGTCGAAAGACAGGCTTGTTCCCCTGGGGCAGGCTGCGCTGGAGGCGCTCCGGAGATACATTGAAGCGGCACGGCCACAGCTCCTGAAACAAAGAGAATGCGAATATATATTCGTTACCCGCCGGTGCGGGAAAATGACCAGGCAGGGTTTCTGGAAAATAATCGGGAAATATGCCCGTAAGGCGGGAATAACCAAGCAAATCTCGCCGCACATGCTTCGACATTCCTTCGCCACGCACCTCCTTGAGCACGGGGCGGACCTGCGGAGCGTGCAGATGATGCTGGGACATGCGGATATTTCCACGACGCAGATATACACGAAAGTGGAGGTATCGAGATTGAAAAAATTGCATGAAGAGATGCACCCGAGGGGCTAATGGACGTAATTACCTGCCATCTCAACGCCGATTTCGACTCCGTCGCATCGATGATGGCGGCGAAAAAACTTTACCCGGACGCCCGGCTTGTCTTTCCGGGCGCGCAGGAGCGGAGCCTGAGAGAATTCTTTTTGAGCTCCACGTTGTACGCTCTGAAATTCGACCGGATAAAAAATATAGAACTCGCCGACATCAACCGTCTGATACTGGTGGATACCAAAAGCCGGTACCGCATCGGGAGATTCTCCGAGATACTCGGCAAGCCGGGGCTTAAAATTCATATCTATGACCATCACCCATTTAGCGACGACGACATACGCGGTGACTTCGAGACCGTAGAGCAGCTCGGAGCCTGCACGACGATATTCGCGGAGATTTTACAGGACAGGAATATCGACATAACGCCGCTCGAAGCCACGGTCATGGCCCTCGGGATATACGAGGAGACCGGCTCTCTCGTCTTCGCCTCAACCACTCCCAGGGATATAAAAGCCGCCGCATGGGCCCTGTCCCGGGGCGCAAATCTGAACATCGTCTCCGACTTCATAACGCGCGAACTCTCCGCGGAACAGATAAGCCTGCTCGACGAACTTTTAAAATCCGTCACGGCCTATACGTTCGGCGGGATAAAGGTGGCGATTGCGCGCGCATCTACAAAAAAATACGTGCAGGACTTGGCGATTCTCGCGCACAAGATACGTGACATCGAGAACCTCGACGCCCTGTTCTGCGTGGTGCGCATGGAAGACCGGGTGCATATGGTCGCCCGGAGCCGCATAACCGAGGTAGACGCAGGAGCTATTGCACTGGAACTCGGAGGAGGCGGACATCCTACAGCCGCATCCGCGACTATACGCGACACGGACCTGGATAACATAGTCGAACGCCTCGTGGATGTGCTGAACAGGAGCGTGCGCCCGGCGAAACTCGCGCGCGATATAATGACAAGGCCCGTCATAACCATCCCTGAGAGCGCGACCATAACCGAAGCGGGGGAGAACATGACCCGCTACAGCGTCAACGTCCTGCCGGCGCTCCGCTCCGACAGGCTCGCGGGCCTGGTTACGCGGGAGGTGGTGCAGAAGTCAATCTTTCACGGGCTGGGAGAGCGGCGCGTAAGCGAGTTTATGACGACGGACTTCAAGTCCGTATCGCCTGACGCGTCGTTCAGGACGGTAGAGGACATAATGATACGGCACACGCAGCGTTTCCTGCCGGTCGTGGAGCAGGAGGAGGTAATCGGAGCCATAACCAGGACGGACCTGCTGCGCGCCCTGCACGACAGCCTCATGGAACGCGAAAGATCCGAGCCGGCATACAGGGGCGAAGAAGGCTTCGGCAGGAATGTTTCCGGCATGATACAGGAACGCCTGCCTGAAACTACGCAGGCCCTGTTGCATAAACTCGGCGAGACGGCTGACGAGCTTGGAATTTCGGCTTATGCTGTCGGAGGCTTTGTGCGGGATCTGCTTCTTGGCGTGGATAACCTTGACCTCGACCTTGTCGTTGAGGGAAACGGAATCGACTTCGCATATAGAATCGCAAAAAAATTCGGCGCGCGCGTCCGCCCGCACCACAAGTTCGGCACCGCAGTCGTCGTCCTTTCCGGCGGCCTGAAATTCGACATAGCCACGGCCCGCACGGAATATTACGAATATCCCGCGGCGCTTCCGACCGTGGAACTCGGTTCTATAAAGAAAGACCTCTACCGCAGGGATTTTACCATCAACGCCCTTGCCATAAGGATAAACGAGAAAGGCTTCGGCGAGCTTATGGACTTCTTCGGCGGACAGCGCGACCTTAAAGAGAAGACAGTCCGCGTGCTGCATAACTTAAGCCTCGTGGAGGACCCGACAAGAGCCTTCAGGGCGATACGTTTCTCGGCGCGCATGGGATTCAATATCTCAAAACATACGCAGGAGCTTATCCGCAGCGCGGCAAACATGGACCTTTTCCACCGCCTCTCCGGAGGCCGGATATATTCGGAGCTTCGTCTCATATTCGAGGAGACCGCGCCCCTTCCCGCAATCAGGCGTCTCTATGACTTCGGCCTGCTTCGGTTTATTCACCCGAAGCTCAAGGTTACGCGCGAGATGGAATCCATGTTTTCATCGATCTCGGAGACGCTTGTATGGTTCCGGCTCCTGTTTCTCGACATGGAATCCGACCCGTGGCTTGTGTATTTCATGGGTCTTCTGAGCTTCCTCCCGGAGAAGGAGGCAAGCGACCTCGCATCCCGGCTTACGATACCTGAGAGGCATGTAAAGAAACTTGAACTGTCGCGGCGCGAAGGATTGAGGATACTTGGAGAATTCTACAGCCAGCCGGATATTTCGCCATACCATGTCTGGCTGATGCTCTCTGCGCTCCCGATAGAGGTTCTTCTTTTCATGATGGCCAGGGCCAAAACCGAAAAAGCAAAGAAAAACATATCGACCTACCTGACGCAGTATAAAGACGTCCAGACAGAGCTTTCCGGAAAAGACCTGCTGGCTATGGGGCTAAGGCCCGGCCCGCACCTGAAGAAACTCCTTTCCCACCTCCTCGAAGCGAAGATGGACGGGAAACTCCAGGACAGGGCGGACGAAGAGAGATTCGTGAAGGAGCTGATAACCGCCCAGCCGGATATTCTGAAATCATGGCCGGTCCCTGATGGCGCCGCAAAAGCGGCAAGAAAAAGAAGGGGCGCGGCTTGAAGCGGCTTATTGTAAATGCCGACGATTTCGGTATGGCCCAGTCCGTCAACGACGGGATAATCAAGGGCCATCAGGATGGGATTATAACTTCTACTTCCTTCATGGCCGGGGCTAAAGCCGCCGAACACGCCGCAGAACTCGCAAAAGACAATCCCTCGCTCGGCGTCGGCATTCATCTCTGCCTGACGCTGATAAGGCCGGTTAGCGCCCCGGCCAATCTCCCGACCCTCGCACCGGAAGGTTTTCTTCCCGGCGGCCCGTTTTCACTCATGGCGCGTCTTATGTCAGGCAGGATAAAAAAGCGCGAAATCGAGTCCGAGCTTCGCGCGCAGATAGAACGGACGCTTGCCTTCGGCATAATGCCCGATCACATCGACGGCCACCAGCACGTGCATATGATGCCGGGTGTATTCGACATTGCGCTGAAGCTTGCGAAGGAATACCGTATCCCCGCCATGCGTTATCCGGTCGGGCCTATAGCGTCTTTTTCCTTATCGCCCTCCCCATCCGCGGGGGAGGGAAGGCCGAAGGCCGGGGTGGGGGTGATCCAGCGCCAAGTGGTGGCTACGCCGATTCCACGAACCTGTGCGCCTCGAAGGCCGCCAGAGCGCCGTCGCCTACCGCCGTCGCCACCTGCCTTAGAGGCGTTTCCCGGCAATCTCCCACGGCGAATATGCCCATGGTCGATGTCATCATAAGCTTGTCTGTTACGATAAAACCGTAATCGTCTTTCTTTACGTCGGTAAAGGCCGTATTCGGGCTTATGCCGACGAATACGAATACGCCGTCAACCTTGAGCTCTTCCTTTTCGCCTGTAACCGTGTCCGAAAGCACAACGCCCTGGACTCCCATCACGTCCCCTTTTATCTCCTCCACGACCCTGTTCAGATGCAGTTCCATGCCCGGCTGTGAAAGCACCTTGTCCTGTGTAATCTTTTCGGCCCTGAACACGTCCCGGCGATGCACTATGTGGACTTTCTTTACAATCTTGGACAGAAACAGCCCCTCCTTCAATGCGGCGTCCCCGCCGCCTATTACCGCAACCTCGCGCCCCTTGAAGAAAAACCCGTCGCACGTTGCGCAGAACGACACCCCGCGCCCTATGAACTCCGCCTCCCCGGGCACTCCAAGGCGCTTCGGCCTGGCTCCCGTGGATATTATAACAGCCTTCGCGGCCAGGACACCGTCGGGAGTTACCACCTCCCTGTGCGTTCCCCTGTCGAGAACCTGCGTCACCTCCGCGAATTTTATCTCAAGCCCCAGGCCTCTCGCCTGCTCCTCGAAGAGCTTCATGAGCTCTATGCCGTTTACGCTCTTGAAACCGGGGTAGTTCTCTATCACGTCGGACATGCATATCTGCCCGCCGATACCCATTTTCTCAAGGAGCAGGGTCTTTAAATTCGCCCTCTGCGCGTAGATTCCCGCCGTGAGTCCTCCGGGGCCGCCACCGATAATTATGAGATCGTACATATTGCTCTTCCTCCCTGTTTTTTTAAGGGAGCATTTTATCTTTAATAAACACCGGTTTCAAGGCCAAAAACTGCTGTAGACAAGACAACGGTCGCCGGTTGGCATACAATCCCGCCCCTCATGCCCCCCGGGCCGGTCGCCTTTTAAGCATTATATCATAATATGCCTTGAAACTCCGCGTCCAATATGATATTTTTTATATTTACGCATACTCCTCCGCCCCTCCGTGGCAGAGGGCCGGGGAGAGGGGAGATAAACATGAAAATAACCGTAACCGAAGTGGAACATGTCGCCAACCTCTCGCGTCTGTCATTCTCCGGCGAGGATACGGAAATCTTTACCCGGCAGCTCGACTCCATACTCTCCTACATTGACAAGTTAAACGAGCTGGATACGAGCGGAATTGAGCCGACATCGCACGTTCTGCCGATAAAGAACGTGATGAGGGTAGACGAAACCAGGCAGTCGCTTTCTCCGGACGACGCCCTCGGTAACGCGCCGGACAGAGCCGGAGATTTTTATAAGGTGCCGAAAATTATAGAATAGTGAGGTTTTGACTTGCTTAGAATAATGCTCCGCTCCAAGATACACCGCGCTACCGTTACCGACTCGAACCTCGAATACGAGGGGAGCCTGACGCTCGACGAAGACCTCATGGACGCGGCAAAGATGGTCCCTTACGAGCAGGTGAGCGTCTCCAACCTGAATAACGGCGAGCGTTTCACGACATACGTAATAGCCGGCAAGCGCGGCTCCGGGACGGTATGCCTAAACGGCCCGACGGCCAGGAAGGGCGCGGTGGGCGACAAGGTGATAATATTCTGCTACGAGGGATTCACCGAAGAAGAGATGAAGACGTTCAAACCGACGATAGTAAAGGTAAGCTCGAAAAACGCCGTCGAGAGATAATCCGGAGAGAAAATTGGAACTTCACAGCCTTACACTCCACGCGCTTCGGGATCTGATAATAAAAAAAGAGATAACCGCAAAGGACGCCGCATTCGCCTACACGCGCCGCATCGGGGCCGTCGAATCCGATATCAACGCCTTCCTGACGCTTACGCCTAACAAAACGATAGAAATGGCCGAGCGCGCCGACAAGGTTATAAGCGGACAGCCCGACGCCGGTCTACCGGCCCTACTGGGAATTCCCCTTGCGATAAAGGACAACATGTGCATGAAGGGGATAAAGACCACCTGCGCTTCGAGGATGCTCGAAAATTTCGTCCCGCCTTACGAGTCCACCGTAACGTCCAGGCTTGAAGCCGCAGGATACGTCATGCTCGGCAAGACGAATATGGACGAATTCGCGATGGGATCATCCACGGAGAACTCCGCTTTCGGCCCTACAAAAAATCCCTGGGACATAGAAAGGATTCCCGGCGGCTCATCGGGCGGCTCGGCGGCGGCTGTCGCGGCGGACATGTGCGCGGCGGCGCTCGGCTCGGACACCGGCGGCTCCATACGTCAGCCCGCGGCCTGTTGCGGCGTAGTGGGCCTGAAACCGACATATGGCCGGGTATCTCGCTACGGGCTTGTCGCGTTCGCATCGTCGCTCGACCAGATAGGCCCCATTACGAAGGACGTGGAGGACTGCGCTATACTAATGAATGTTATCGGCGGGCACGACCCGCTGGACTCCACCTCCGCCGACATCGCACTCCCTGATTTCACGGCCACTTTGAAAGACGGCATAAAGGGCCTTAAGGTGGGGATGCCGAAAGAGTATTTCGTCGAGAGCGGCATAGACAAGGAGATATACGCCTCGATGATGGAGGCGGTCAGGGTTCTCAAGTCCCTTGGCGCGGAGATAAAGGAGACTGCGCTCCCGCACAGCGGCTATGCCGTCGCGACGTACTACATCCTGGCCACCTCCGAGGCAAGCTCAAACCTCGCGCGCTACGACGGCGTGAAGTACGGCTACCGGGCAAGCGAGTTCGAAGACCTGCTCGACATGTACAAGCGAACGCGCTCCGAGGGCTTCGGGCCGGAGGTCAAGCGCCGGATTATGCTCGGAACGTACGCGCTGTCCTCCGGCTATTACGACGCATACTACAAGAAGGCACAGCAGGTCAGGACGCTTATCAAGCGCGACTTCGACCTTGCATTCAAGGATGTCGATATAATCATCACGCCGACGTCGCCCACGCCCGCATTCAAACTTGGCGAGAAGACCGCAGACCCGCTCCAGATGTACTTAAGCGACATCTTCACCATAAGCATAAACCTCGCGGGCATACCGGGCCTGTCGCTCCCATGCGGCATGACATCGAACAACCTGCCGGTCGGTATGCAGATACTGGGGCGGCACTGGGGCGAAGAAACGGTTCTGCGCGCGGCCTACGCC
>DAHWTK010000082.1 GCA_027328825.1 Nitrospirota bacterium | reverse complement strand
ACCGCGAGCGTGCATAAAATCTCCACAACCAGGGCAATAATAGTTGTTATAATACCCATGCTGTTGATTTTCCTCGCGTTTGCCTTCCTTATTGCTGCAATCGGCATGGCGGGATTCATGAACCTCTTCCACTTCATGCACCATAGCCGCCATATAATGGTGTAACATCTTGATTTTCAATAACATTATTGACGCGCTGGCGGTTGGGAAAACCTCCGTGTCAGGGCTTTGGGGCGCCTCCAGGGCCTTGTTTTTATTGGATATTGCATCCGGACAGGAAAGGCCCGTGTTAGCCCTTACGGCCACGTCGAAAGAGGCCGAAACCCTGCTCTCGGGCTGCCTGTTTTTTGCGAAAAACCTGCCCCCGGATGGCTCTGAGGTGCCGTTCGCAAACCCGCTTTATTTCCCCCCCTGGGATGTCCTGCCGTATGACGTCATGGAGCCTGACCCCGAATGCATGGCAGGGAGGATACGCGCGCTTAGGGAGATACGTTCCGGGGCGGCAAGAGTGGTAATAGCGCCCGTATCGGCAGTCCTGAGGAGGCTCCCGGTGCCCGAATCGCTCTTGTCTTCGGGCAATATAATAAATTTTAAAAAAGGCCGGGATTATCCGCGCGAGCCGCTTCTTGCGAAGCTTGACGAGATAGGATATTCGCGTGCATCGATGGTCTACGAGCCGGGCGAGTTCTCTGTCCGGGGCGCCATACTCGACATCTTCCCGTCTGGCGCCGCCAGAGCGATTCCCGTGCGCATGGAGTTCTTCGGAGATACGCTTGAGTCCATACGGGAGTTCGACCCGGACACGCAACGCTCCACGGGCGAACTGGATGAAATCGAGGCTATGCCCGCCAGAGAGGAGGCGGCTCGAGCCGCCTCAACCGGTAGACCGGCCTCAACCGGTAGACCGGCCTCAACCGGTAGACCGGCCTCAACCGGTAGACCGGCCTCAACCGGTAGACCGGCCCCGACCGATAAACCGGCTCCATCGGCGCTTCCTGCTACAATCTTCGATTACTTTCCGGAGCATCCCGTCCTGTTCATGGACGAGCCGGGGCGCATATTCGCCGAGGCCGGGGGGTTCGAGGCGCGGGCCTTTTCGGCGTATGAGGAGGCAATCGGCGCCGGGGCAAAGTCTTATAGCCGTAGCGTCCGGGGAACCGGGCGGGGACTCGCAGGCCCCGGCATGGATAATAAAATGCAGAGTCCATCCGAACTGTATATGACGTCGGACGAGCTTAAGGGTCTGACCGATAACCTGACTTCAATATACTCCGAGTCCCTGTCGCTTGGCAGTTCTACCGGGGATAGACACTCTCAATTTCAGTATAATATCCGTTCAATAGAAAGCCTCAGGCTCAGGGAGGCGGCCCGAACCTCGGAACCCTGGCCGGAGGACCGGCCCAGGACGCCGATTACCATTTTCTGCCGCAACCTGAAAGACCTTATGCACGGCAGGGCTATTAACGTCGTGCCGTTCACAATGGGTCAGGCGGAGCGCCTTAAAGAGATTTTCGCCGAGCACGGCATACCGGCGGTCATGGGCAAACCGGTACTCAGCCCTGAAACCGGAGCGGGTTCTGTAAGGATAACCCCGGGAAACCTCGAATCGGGATTTTTAGTGGACAGCGCCGAAGCCGGTCATTCGACCGGACTCGCCTTTATTGCATCCACCGAGATATTCGGGGAAGCCGGCAAACCGGCATCGGTCGGCAGGCAGGCCACGGACAAAAGGGCGGCGAGAAAACCCGCGGGAGCGAAGATAGAACGGTTCCTGACATCGCTATCGGAGCTTAAGGCCGGGGATTATGTCGTGCATATCGACAACGGCATAGGCCGATACATGGGACTCAGGCGCCTGGCCCTGATGGGCGTCGAGGGAGATTTTCTCGAAGTTGTCTACGCCGGTTCGGACAGACTTTACGTACCTGTGGACGAGCTTCACAAGGTTCAGAAATATATAGGCTCGGAGGGCGCGGCGCCGTCCCTTGAGAAGCTTGGAGGCATCGGCTGGGAGCGCGCAAAGACGAGGGCGAAGGCCGCCGTGCGCGAGATGGCCGGAGAACTCCTGGAGCTTTATGCAAAACGCTCCGTCGCGCCCGGACACGCCTACGGCGAAGACGACCATCTGTACCGCGAGATGGAGGCGTCGTTCGAATACGAGGAAACGCCCGACCAGGCGCGCGCGATTGAGGACGTAAAGAAAGACCTCATGGAACCGCACCCGATGGACAGGCTGGTATGCGGGGACGTGGGATACGGCAAGACGGAGGTGGCCGTCCGGGCAGCGTTCAAGGTAGTCCTCGACGGCAAACAGGCGGCGGTGCTCGTGCCCACCACCCTTCTTGCAGACCAGCACCACGAGACGTTTACCAGGAGGCTTGCCGCATTCCCGGTGCAAGTCGAGATGCTGTCCCGATTCACGCCGAAGGAAAGGGTGAAGGAGATAAAAGAGGGAATCGCAGGCGGCTCGGTGGACATAGTAATCGGCACGCACCGGCTCCTCCAGAAGGATATAGCGTTCAGGGACCTGGGCCTGTTGGTCGTGGACGAGGAGCATCGTTTCGGCGTGGCGCACAAGGAGAAGCTTAAACAACTGAAAAAATCCCTCGACGTCCTTACCCTGACGGCTACGCCGATACCCCGGACGCTGAACCTCTCCATTACCGGCATACGGGACCTCTCGATAATAGAGACGCCTCCTCCTGAGCGCCAGCCGATAAAGACGGTCGTTGCGCGTTTCGACAACTCCATAATCCGGGAAGCAATACGCCGGGAGCTATCCCGCGGCGGGCAGGTGTTCTTCGTGCATAACCGCATCGACAGCATATTCGCCGTCGGAAGCGTCCTGAGACAGATCGTTCCGGAAGCGAGCATAGGCGTCGCGCACGGGCGAATGAAAGAAGACGCGCTTGAGGATGTAATGGGCAGGTTCATCAAGGGAGAATATGACATCCTGCTTACGACTTCGATTGTGGAATCCGGCCTCGACATACCGTCGGCGAATACCATAATCATCGACAGGGCTGACCGCTTCGGCCTGGCAGACCTCTACCAGCTCCGGGGCAGGGTGGGCCGCAGTAACCGCCGGGCGTATGCGTATCTCCTCGTGCCGGGCGACGAAGACGCTTTGAACGAGACGGCCATAAAGCGCCTCCGGGTGCTCTCGGAGCTATCCGAGCTTGGCGCGGGCTTCAAGCTCGCCCTGCACGACCTTGAAATAAGAGGCGCGGGAAATATCCTCGGCGCCGAGCAGTCCGGACATATCGCCGCGGTCGGCTTCGAGCTTTATACGCACATGCTCGAACAGGCGGTGCGCGAGCTGAAGGGCGAAGAGACTACCGAGGAGACAGACCCGGCGCTCGACCTCCAGGTTTCCGCTTTCATCCCGGAGAGTTATGTCCCGGATACAGCCCACAGGCTGGGGATATATAAAAGACTCTCAAGCGCGAAGACCACGGAAGAGCTTGCCGACTTGAGAGACGAGCTTCAAGACCGCTACGGGGAGCCGTCCGGGCCCGTAAGGAGGCTCCTTGAAGTGATGGAGATAAAAGTCCTGGCCAGGGGACTCAGGGCGGCCGGGATAAGGCTTCTGCCCTCGGAAATAAAAATAACCTTTACCGCCGGGACGAATATCTCTTCGGATAAGCTTATAGCCTTTCTTAACCAAAATCGCGGAAAAGCGAGATATGTGCCTGATTATACTGTATTTATAAGGAAACCGACAGATTGGGACTCGCAGTTCCGCGAGATAAAAAACAGCTTGAAAGCGCTTGCATAACATGTTATAAATATGGGATGTTTTGAACTGGGCAGGGTTCCGCGGAGGAGTCCTGCTTTATTTAATTAACGGGAAAAACAAGGAGAAAAGCTGCATGAAGAAGTTCGCACTGGCTTTGACGCTTGCGGGCATGATGACGTTCGTTTGCCAGGCCGCCTTCGCGGGCGACTCCGGCTCCGGTCAATCTGCGGCAAAAAAACCTGCACAGGTTGCCGTAAAGGCAGACAAGAAAGATAAGGCCGCCCCCGCAAAAGAAAACACCGCCAAGGCGGAAAAGAAACCCCATACCGTCGCCACCGTAAACGGCGAGAAGGTTACCTCTGACACGATAGACATGATCATGCAGCAGGGCGCGGCCCAGGGTATGGTCCAGCAGCAGGATAACCCGGCGCTGAAGAAGGTGATACTCGGAAAGCTCATTGATATGATGCTCTTCTCGCAGGCTGGCAAGAAAGCCGGTCTTGAGAAAGACTCGGACTACAAGCAGGCGATTGAGATGATGAAAAAGCAGGAGGCCCTCTTCAAGAAGCAGGTGCTCTCGACCCTCTACCTGCGCAAGGAGGCCATGGACAAGATAAATGTGACTCCGGAAGAGGTGAAGGACTACTACAACAAAAACAAAGACCAGTTCAAGGTCGGCGAGCAGGTGAAGGCGAGCCATATACTCGTGGCGACGGAGGCGGAGGCAAAGGCCATAAAGGCGGATCTCGACAAGGGCGAGTCGTTCAAAAAGCTTGCAAAGGAAAAATCCACTGACCCGAGCGCATCGCGCGGCGGGAACCTCGGCTGGTTCGGCAAGGGTATGATGGACCCGGATTTCGAGAAAGCCGCCTTCGCGCTTAAGAAGGTAGGCGACGTTTCCGAGCCGGTAAAAACGAAGTTCGGCTGGCATATAATAAAGCTCACCGGCAAGAAGGCCGCGTCCATAAGGCCCCTTGACAAGGTAAAGGAAGTCATAAAGCAGAAGCTCATGCAGGACAAGCAGAAGAAAGCGTACGACGATCTACTCGCAAAACTTAAGAAATCTGCGGACATAAAGATAAACGATACCGCGCTATCCGGCGCCGGGAGCGAGCCTGCGCCCGCAGCGTCTGAAGCGGCCCCGGAAACCGGTTCCCCGGCGGCAAAGGGCAAGGAGTCGCCCACTAAATAACCGGCGGGGCTCTGGCCTTCGAGCGCCTGACTCGCGCCGTTTCTGACTCAGGAGAAATTGCCCACAAGGGGCGAATATCAACGATGGGAGAGAAGATGTCGAAAAAACTCAGTATAGCTATCGCGGTATGCGCGGCTGTTTTTGCCCTTGCCGCATGTGCGAAAAAAGGAGGACAGCCGGGGGCGGCAAACGACAACTCGTCGGTGCTTGCGGTGGTAAACGGGACGAACATCACGGCGAACGACTTCAAGGCCGAGGCGGCGGCGCTGAACCCCTATGCCGTAGCCGCGCTCAAGGACCCGAAGAACAAGCAGAAGTTCCTTGAGAATATCGAGGATAAACAGCTTATCGTCCAGAAGGCCATCGACATGGGCATGGACAAGGACCCAAAAATCGTCGCAGACCTGGAGAGGCTTAAGGATACGCTCCTTCTCGGCCAGTTTGTGAAAAAGGAAGTCCTCGACAAGGTGAACGTAACCGACCAGGACGCAAAGGCCTATTTCGAGCAGAACAAGGCAAACCTGGGTTCGGTAAGGATAAGCCATATACTTGTCCCGACGGAGCAGGAGGCCACCGACATACTGGCGAAGCTCAAGGCGGGGCAGAAATTTTCGGCCCTGGCGAAACAATACTCCCTCGACGACAAAACAAAGGACAAAGGCGGAGACTTAGGCTGGGTCAGTTGGGCGCAGTTCGGCTCCGCATCCCTGAAAGATACCGCATTCAAGCTCAAACCGGGCGAGGTAAGCGGAGTAGTCCAGAGCCAGTTCGGCTACCACATAATGAAGGTTACGGACAAAAAACCCGCCCAGGAGAGTGATTTCGCCGCGATAAAGGACGTCCTGAAAGAGCAGATTGCGGAGAAGAGGAAGGAAGATCTTTTTGAAAGTTATGTCAAGGAGTTGCGGGCAAAGGCCAAGATTACGCAGAATCTCCAGAACCTGGGAAGCGTAAACCTTGCGCCTGTGCCGGCGGTGGTGCCGGCGCAATAAAGCAAGTTGAAACCGGCCCCGGAGCGGAAGAAATTGGCTGCCGGAAGCATTAAAAGAATCGCTATAACCGCCCTGGTCGTGCTCACGGTCGGGTGCACCAGGGCGGAAACCTTTCCACCAGCCCTCGCAACTGTCGACGGCGTTCCTATTACCCTGCCCCAGTTCAAGAAGAAAATCGCCTCGCTTAAGCCGGATTTTGAAACCATCTCCGGCGATAACGCCTCGGAAGCGGCCAAGATTGACCTGCTCTCGCGCATGATACAGGAAGAGATGTATTTAAACGAAGCCCGGCGGCTTGATATTACCGTAACTCCCGCAGAGGTTGATGACAGGGTTCGCAAGGAAAGCGCTGGTTACGGCAAGTCTTTTGACGATATGCTTAAACAGCAGGGCATGACGGTGGAGGACTATCGCAGCGAGGCAAAAAAGGATATTATAATCGAAAAGCTCCTGTCCTCGCAGGTATACTCGCGGGTAAAGGTTACGCGGGCGCAGGTGGAGGCATACCTCCGGGACAACCTAAAAAAGTTCAGGAAAGAGGAGCGGTTGCACGTCCGGCAGATAGTCGTGGAATCGCCCAGGGAGGCCAGGGAAATACTCTCTGAGCTCAGGCGCGGCTCGGATTTTGCCGCTCTCGCAAGGAAGTGGTCCCTTTCCCCGGATGCGGCGGGCGGCGGAGACCTGGGCTGGGTCGGGCGCGGCGAGATGCCGCCGGAGTTCGAATCCGTGATATGGAGGCTGAAAAAGGGTGCGACAAGTGGTATAATAAAAACTCTTTACGGCTATCATATCTTCAGGGTGGAGGGCATAAGGACTGCCGGGCCTCCCTCACGGCAGGAGGCGGAAGCAGAGGCGGTTACGGCCCTCTCAAGGGCATTCGGGGAAAAGACGTTCAGGAAATGGAATGCCGGGCTTCAGGCAAGGACAACTGTGCATATAAATTATTCTCTGCTAAGCCGGATATGAAGGAATTTCGCTTTAAAATCGAGGTGTAAAGGCCATGAGACTAAGACTTCCGGTCTCTTTGAGGGTAGTTTCATTCCTGCTCCTTGCGGCTGTTTTCGTGTTCGGGGTGCATGTCGCCCTGTTCCTCATGCGTCCGGCCTCGCCCGTAAAGGTCTATCGTGAGGTGCTCGTGCAGGAAGGCGCAAGCTTCAAAAGCGTAGCGGCGGAGCTTAAAAAAGAAGGTATCATATCAGACCGCCGGACATTTATCATCCTCGGCAAGCTCCTTGGCGCGACAAGGAAAATACGGGCGGGATTTTACTCCTTCGATACCGGGATGAAGCCCCTGAACGTCCTGCTCATGCTCCGAATGGGCAAGATTATCGAATACCAGGTGGTAATCCCGGAAGGCTACGAGATGGAACAGATAGCCGGGGCCGTAGCGGCGACCGGGCTTACGACAAAGGCCGATTTCCTGAAAAAAGCCACGGACCCGCAGTTCGTTCATAGCCTGGGGCTTCCCGGAGACAGTCTGGAAGGCTTCCTGTTTCCCGCAACATATTACTTCCCGAAGGGCATAACCCTGGATGGCATCCTCAGGCAGATGGTCTCGAAATACCACGAGGTGTTTAATTCCGACCTCAAGGCGAGAGCCGCCGAACTCGGCATGACGGAGCTTCAGGCGATTACGCTCGCATCGCTTATCGAGCGTGAGGCTAATCTTGACTCCGAGCGGCTCCTCATCTCAGCCGTTTTTCATAACCGCCTGAAGCTAAATATGCCGCTTCAGTGCGACCCTTGCGTCATCTACGCCCTCGAACGGCACAGGAAATGGGACGGCAACCTGACCCGCAGTGACCTGCGCTTCAAAGACCCATACAACACCTATGTCTACAAAGGCCTTCCGCCCGGCCCAATTGCAAATCCCGGCAAGCCGTCCATAATCGCCGCGCTTTACCCTGCGAAGGTAAATTATCTCTATTTCGTCTCGAAAAACGACGGCACGCACTACTTCTCAAGCGATCTTGCCCAGCATAACGCGGCAGTC
>DAHWTK010000081.1:346-7920 GCA_027328825.1 Nitrospirota bacterium | reverse complement strand
AAGACGACGCGCGGGATTCACGAGTCCTGCCCGTCCTGCGGCTCCGAGGAAGTGGACGCCATCACCCGGATAACAGGATACTTCACGAAGGTTTCCTCCTGGAATAAAGGTAAGCTTGGCGAGCTTAAGGACCGCTTCAGGAACAGGCCGTTCTTAAGGAAGGGCGAGCCGTCAGGGGCCGTGCGGGGCGCCCATTCCGATGTGTCGATGGGGGCGGCAGGCGATAAACAGGAAGAGCCGGAGACCGTCCTTGCGGGGGAATAGGGGCGCAACTCGTTGCGGCGATAAATCGCGCCTCTACGATACTATAGGCTGAATCCACGTTTATGTTTGTAGCTGCCTGATTTATCAGGCGCCTTTAAAATCGCCCCATGAATGGGGCAGCTACATTAAAATTCGGATTCTTCGAGCACCACGCACCATCCGAGCGTTACGAATTATTCACAGCAGCACGCAATTCTTTAGCCTTAAGCGCCGCTTGAGCGCCTCGCAACATCCGAGTATCACGCACTATCTGAGCGCGAATTTCCTTCCCTGTTCCCCCTCCCTTGACGGGAGGGGCCGGGGGAGGGTGAATATTCCATCAGCCGCACGAAAGGAGAGTCTTCAAGATGACTGTAAAGGTGTTCGTAAAGGACGGATGCAGCAAGTGTCCGGCGGCGAAGGTTGTCGCGGGGAAGCTCAAGGAAGACGGAATCGAAGTCCAGGAATATTCAATGGAGACGGCGGAGGGACTGGCGGAGGGCGTGTTTTACGGCGTCATGGCCACGCCGACGATGATGGTGGTAAACGGAGAGGACGAGCCGGTAAGCGCCTGGCGCGGAGTCGTGCCGGCGGCTGAGGAAGTGAAGCAGGCGATTCTGAATTAAACTTTTTGCCAAGCTGATTGTCGTCCCGAGCGTAGCCGAGGGACCCACAGTAGCTCTTAATTAAGGATAAGTTAAAAGGTAGATTCCTCGGCTTCGCTCGGAATGACAGATAAATATTGACTGGTAAAAAAAGGCCGCCCCTTTTTTAGAGGCGGCCTTGATTTTCAACTTGCCCGGGTTACCAGTTGATGACGCTGTCGGCGTCGAATATCATATCGACTATGCCCTTGTAGTCCACCTTGCTGCCGCAGGAGACGCCGCGCGCGTCGGCGTCCTCGGCGCAGCAGACGCTGTTCTTGTCGCCCGTGCAGGCAAAGACGCCGTCCTGTAGAAAAACAATCCTTACGTCGTCCCCAGCTTTTCTCTGGGACTCCACAATCTGCAGGGGGTACGGCTCTCCCTTCTTCCTTATCAGATGCAGTATCTTCATCGCTCCCCCTTTAGTATGTGATAACGGCCTTGGCGTCCTTCAGGAGCGCGGCTACCTGCTCCCTTGACATCACGTCAGGCTCCCAGTTAAACTCCGTAACGCCGCGCTCGTCCGCGGACGCCTTGTCCACTACGAACTGGAAATCAAGCTCCTTTAACATCTCAAGGTGCTTGTTCCAGTCGAAGCCGTCAAGCACCGGCTTTCCCTTTGCTGAAAGCGTGTATACCCCGTCTTCGACAAAAAGCATCGTAAGCGGCGCGTCCCCCATCGAAAGACCCACGCACGAGCGCAGGGCCTCGAAATTCCTCACGGTAGAGAAGGGGGAGTGCCTCATCATCGTTACCAGGTTTTCGCCCATTTTTATCCCTCCTCTTAACAGAACGTGATTAATCTATCGACATCGGAGATTATCCCGGAGAATATGTATTGGCTTGCGGAATTAACCCCGACAGCCTTCTCGTGCTCCTCCGGAATCTTTCTCTCTCCGGCGTTATGGTGACACTCCGATATCTGGACCCCCTTCGGGATAAGCCCTATAAGGGGTTCGGTATACGAATTATAAACGCCGTCGCACATCATGAATATCTGCACTTCCCTGCCCGACTCCAGGGCCGCCTCGCAGAGCCTTACGACAGTATGCCTGTCTTCGTTCTCCGGGCTGGTCGTGAGCAGGATCCCAAGCTTGTTCCCGGCCATCTACGGATCCCTCCTATCCCTTTTGAATTGTTATTTTCCAGACGGCGTCGCCCGCCTTATCGACACCCAATACCTTGTGTCCGGCCTCGGCGGCCCACCTAGGTATTTCCTCGGACGAGAGCGGGTAGTCCAGTATAACCATAACCTGGTCCCCGGAAGCCATCTTGGAGTTTATAAACTTCTTCGTCTTCACCGTGGCATACGGGCAGACCTCCCCTTTCACGTCCAGTTCAAAACTCGCCATCACTCACCTCCGTTTCTATAATAAATCTGATGCCATTTTCCGGCAGGAAATTATACTACCGGAGCCAATCCCTCTTCAACACCTTTCATCCCGCGGCGCCCAGATTTTCTCTTGCCCTTTTCATAAGCGCCCGCTCCACAAGCTCGCCCAGTTTGTCCATCTCGACAGGTTTGTACATATAATAAAAAACGCCCTGCTCCATTATCCTGCTCCCGGTATCGACCGTGTAGTCGTCCGAGATGACGATAACCGGCAGACGCGGCCTGCACTTCTTTACAATCTGGACGGTCTTTGCGGGCGGCAGGCCTTTAAGGTTTGTGTCTATTATGACAAGGTCGAGCTCCCGGCCAATGACCTCAAGGATAAGCTCCGAGGCGTCGGTTACGCCGGTGACTTCCCTTTTGTATCTGGCGGCTATGAATCCCTTAATGGATTCGACCGCGCCGATGTCGTAGCTTCCGACGAGGACTCCGCCGCCAGCAAACCAGCATCCGCCCCCGGAGTTGACTTTTGCCATAAGCACCTGCTTAAAGGCTTGTTATGGGCCCGTATTACGGATGCTTGCAAAAGGGTTGCCAAAGGCGGCGGTTTCTAACTAATTGAAAACATGAATGTTAAAATAAAAAATAATAGCCTCGCAGGGTCTTATTGTGGCCTTTCTGCCCCAGTTATCCCAAAACTGTCCCAACCTGATAAAGCCACTCAAATAAGACTCAGGCCGCTTTCTCAAGCGCGTCGATAAGCTCCCGGAGGTTGACCTTGTCCTCCTCTGCCACGGATTTAAGGCTTCTTGCGCCTCCGCAACAGGAGTCCACGTTGAAGCGGTTGAATACAACCATAGTATTGGGATACTTCCTGATTATTTCGTTTATGCTCATCTCCGGCGTAATCTTATTTTCCATGTTCTTCCTGCTTTGCTTCCCGCGACTTCTCAAGCATCGCGCGGACTTTTTCCATGCTCTCCCCCGGCCTTACAGGCGGAAAACAGGCGGTTTCCGAGCATACGTAAAGTATGGGGGTTTTGTTATGCCCGTATCCTAAGTGGTCGAGCCTCTTTCTGTCAACCGTCATGTCGAGCGGCACGACTACCCGGTCCGGACACTTGAACGTGTATGATTTACCGAGCAGTTCGGAAAATCCGGGATCGGACGCCGCGCCGGTTACAAAGAACTCGTAAGCCCTGGAGCATATCTTTGCCGCGGCAAGGGCCGCCGGGGCAGACCACACCGGATATTTCCGGAAGGCCGGTATAAACGGGACAAGCGTAGCTCTCGCCTGCCTTCCGTACCCGTCCCGCCCGGTCAGGTAATGGAGCGCAAGCAGCAGCTCGCTCATACCCGCGTTTTCATCCTGCGGCTTCTTTTTGTCCTTAAGGAGGCCGATTGGCCTGGAAGCATACCAGAAACCATAGAAACCGAAACCTTTCGGGTCGTAAAATTTCCTGTCGCAGATTCCTGCAATGTTCACGGCGAAATCCAGGTATTTTTTATCCGCCGTGGCCTCGTACGCCCGCGCCGCGGCAAGGCCCGGCATGACCTGGTCGGACAGGGCCAGCATATTCCCTTCCGCGCCCTTGCAATGCAGGATGCCCGTTTTGTTATTATATAAATTATTAATTATATAATCCAGCGCGCCAAGCGCGGTCTTCAGATATTCTTTCCTGCCCGTAGCGCGATAGGCCTCGAGGAAAGCCAGGGCCGCCTTCCCGTTCGCGTCCGCGAAAATAGTCCTGTCCATCTCGATGCCGGAGCCGGCGACCGGCTTGCCGCTCATGCTGTTCATAAAAGCGCCCGCCTTCCTATCCAGCAGATGCTCGCTAAGGAAACGGGCGCAGGACTTCCCGGTTTCGAGGTATTTTCTGTCCTTGTATTGTTCGTATGCGGCAAAGTAGACAGCCATAAGCCCGGCGTTCAGTCCCAGCAGTTTCTCCTTGTGCGGGCTTTTCCAGTCCGGCGTGTCCGAGTATCTATAAAAACCTCCCTCCGCGCCGTCGTAAAGCCCAGCCGCCATACCGTTAAGCGCGGCCTTTGCAAGCGGGGCTGGGTCGGTCCCTTTCCAGAACTCCGGATGCGCAGAGACATATATCAGGAAATCCAGCATTTCCGGCATAGGAAACTTCTTGCCGTTACCTATGCCTCCGTGGGAATTGTCCCACTCCCCCGCAATGGCGGACAGCGAGATAGAAGGCAGTTTGCTCACGGGATATGGCGTCAACGGCTTTTTGGTGTCCGGTGTTCTGGAAGAAGATTTAAGCGCCTCGTCTATGACGGTCTTGTTTTTTGCATAATTCCTTGCAAGCGTGCCGAGCAGGTTTTTAAGCTCCGGCTCCGTCATGGCGGAAGCGACGGCAAGGACGTATCCGTCCGGGTTGAGCACGGACAGGGAAGGCAGGTCCCGGCGCCCATAACGTGCGTATATGTCGGGCCGCCTGTCCGCATCCACATATACCGGAACATAATTCTTTTCTATTATTTCCGCAGCCGCGGGGTCAGAGGTGAGGCTTTCGTCGAGCTGTCCATGCCACGCGCTCCACTTGGCTGAAATCTCAAGGAATACCAGCTTGTTTTCGGCCCTGGCCCTTGCAAATGCAGAATCGGACCATTGAACCCAGTTAATATCGGGACTGGCTTTTACATGCGCGGTAAAGGCCGTGGCCTGTCGGACGGGCGGACGGGCGGGCATGGCCATATGATGAGCACATGCGGCGAGGAGCCCCGCCGCAATGAATAAAAAAAAATATACCCCTTTTGCAGACATATATTTCATCTTGGGCCACTCGGTCCCGTTACATCTTCTCGCCCGCGGCTTTTACCCGCGCCTTTTCCTGTCCAGCCAGCCCTGCAATATTACCTGCGCCGCGAGCATGTCGATTACCGTCTTCCTTTTCGCGCGCGAGGCGCCGCCTTCTATGAGCGTTTTCTGGACAAGCGCCGTGGTGAGCCTCTCGTCGGTCATCTCCACAGGCAGACCGAAACGTTTCTTCAGAGCCTCCGCGAACGCGAGCGCCTTCTCCGCCTGCGGCCCCAGTGAGCCGTCCATATTCTTAGGCAGTCCGATTATAATACTATTTATGTCATATTCATCAATAATTTTTAGAAGGGCCGCAAAATCTTTTTCCCTGGATGCGCGCCTTATTACACACACGCCCTGCGCCGTTATCCCAAGCCCGTCGGATACCGCTACGCCTATGGTCTTCTCGCCCGGATCAAGCCCAAGGACACGCAAAGTCACCCCCACCTTGGCCGGAGCCTGTCCCGGTATGAATAAAGCCGGGGGCCTTCCCTCTCCCGCGGGTGGGGAGGGTAATAAGGAATAACATTATAGCCTCCCGGAGCGGATTATGCCCCAGACGAGCCACAGCCCGAGAAACACCGCGATGAGATAGCCCACAATTCCAAGCGATGGATAGCCTAAGATGAGCCTGCCTCTACCCGCGTGTATTATGACCGAGGAGGCGATAATTATTCCTGTGATTATGAGCGCGAAAGATACCCTGTTAGTCGAGCGGTCGAACTCCGTGATGAATCTCTGGAGGTGAACTATCTCCAGATTCATCTTAAGGTCTTCATTTATGATTTTCCTGATAATCGTCCGCAGGTGGCGCGGCAGGTGCAGGTAGAAATCCGCCTGGTCTTCGGCGACCCGCTCGATTCTCCTGGCAACCTTCCCCGGCGAGTATTTCCCGGTCACCAGTTTGTGCGCGTAGGGCCGGGCGGCTTCCATGAAGTCAAAGTCCGGGTCGAGCTCGCGGCCCAGACCTTCCATCGTAAGCAGCGCCTTATTCATGAGTATGAGCTCGCGCGGGAATTTGAGGCCGTGCCTTGTGGCTATGCCCGTGATGCGCTCAAGATAGTCGGAAAGCTTTATCTGCCCCAGCGTCTTCGTGTAGAGCGGCTCCATAAGGTCAACGAGGTCGGCCTTGAACCCGCGCTTGAATATCTCCAGGTCGACTTCATCGGAGACGAAGCCCATGTCAATGTATTGCCGTACGAGCTTGTTGTAATCCTTCGTTACGATGGCCAGAAACGTATCGGCAATCGCCTCTCTGTTCTCCTCCGTAAGCCTGCCGACGATTCCGAAATCGACAAGCCCGATTCTGCCGTCGTTCATTACGAACATATTGCCGGGGTGGGGGTCGGCATGAAAAAAACCGTCATCGAAGACCTGTTTAAAGAACGCGTTCGTGCCGTTTTTCGCAAGTTCATGCCGGTCGAGTCCCGCGGCGTCCAGTTCGGCCACCATATCTATCCTTATCCCCGACAGCCTCTCCATCGTCAGCACCTTTCTGCTGGAATGGGCGCCGAATACACGGGGTATGTATATCGTCCGGCTGCCGCGGAAATTCTCGGAGAACTTGAGCGCATTGTCCGCCTCCATCACAAAATCCATCTCGCGGCGCACCGTGCGGGCAAATTCCTCGACTATGGCGGTCGGGTTGTATACGCGCGCTTCGGGTACATGTTTTTCGAGCAGTGCGGCGACCGTCTTCAAAATCTGTATGTCCTGCTCGATCCTCTCCTGGATATTTGGCCGCTGGACCTTGACTACGACTTCCGTCCCGTCCTGGAGGGTCGCATAATGCACCTGTGCTATAGATGCGGCTGCGGCTGGAATTTTATCGAAAGAAACGAAGAATTCTTCAAGCGGCGCGCCGAGTTCTGTCTCGATTATGGACTTGGCATCCTCGAACGGGAACGGAGGCACCTCGTCCTGGAGCTTCTTGAATTCATTCGCGTATGCAATGGTGATGAGGTCCGGGCGTCCGGACAATACCTGCCCGAGTTTTATGAAGGTGGGGCCAAGCTCCTCGAAAGCCTCGCGAAGCCGCACCGGAACGGAGCTTCTCTCCGGCCCCTGGATTACCTTTGCGAACCTGCGGCGGAAAGGCAGGGCGCGGTTCAGCCCGAGTTGGGCGATTATATGACCGAACCCCTTTCCCAGGAATACCTGGGCAATGTACCTTAGCCTGGCTATGTTCTTATAGCGTCGTCCGAGAATAAATGATGTCAGGGGCATTTATTTATGCCACGTCTTCGTGACCCGCTTTTATCTCAGCTTCCAGTTTCTTCACGCGGACAGAGAGCTGCTGGACCTTCTTGGACAGTGCGCTCAATTCATCCCGGCTCGCAAGGTTCATCTTGTCGAAAGCCATGTTCAGGCTGCCGGAGGCCATCCTGCCCATGTCTTCGGTCGAGCTTTTCGCGCGCTCCATCCACTCCTTCATGAGCTTCGCGCCTTCACGCTCGTTAAGCTCTCCTTTTTTAACGAGGTCGTCTACAAGCTCCTTGACCTTTTCCTGCATGCCAAGCCCGGCGAGAAGCGCCTTCCTTACCAT
>DAHWTK010000081.1:0-336 GCA_027328825.1 Nitrospirota bacterium | reverse complement strand
TCCGGATAATTAATTCCAGAAAAACCAAACCTGTCAGCTTACGGCTTGTTCATCACTCCGAATGTCCTCCAACTCATTCGCTCCCGGGATATGTTTGCCTACAGCCATTGCCTCCGTGAACTGATCAACAATGTTGCCCATTGCTCCCGGATAATAAGGCGTCAGTATTATCGTGGAATCGGAACCGGTCGCCATTTTTTGCAGTGTATCGTAATGCTGCGTCAACATAAGCATATTCATTATTTCTCTTGCGTCAGTAGAGCCCGTTGCTTTTTTCAACACATTAATAGATTCTTCAAAGCCCTTTGCAATTGCCAGACGTTCCGCCGCCATACC
>DAHWTK010000080.1 GCA_027328825.1 Nitrospirota bacterium | reverse complement strand
CTCCACCCGGCATTTGAACCGTGGAAAGCAATGAATCCAAGCCGTTAAGTGTCGATTCGATAGGGACACCTATTACCGGTAAGGTCGTATTTGCCGCCATTACTCCGGCCAGATGCGCCGCCCCGCCCGCCCCCGCGATGATGACTTTCAGGCCCTTTTCCCTGGCTTCCGATGCGAATTTATGCGCCTTCTCAGGCGTCCTGTGCGCCGAGGCTACCGTCGTCACGGACGGTATTTTAAGTCCGTCCAGCACCTTCTTGGCCTCCTGCATTATGGATAAATCCGAGTCCGACCCCATAATTATTCCGACCAGCGGTTGCGCCATATTTCCTCCTGATTTCAGTGGATTAGGGCAATATAGCAAATGCGGCGGATTTAATAAAGAGTTTTTATGAAATGTGCGAAAATCGGCTGCTTTTCAGCTTTTTAAAATGTCCTAAAACCGCCCCCGCACATCCTGAAATGCACAAATCCGATACCGCCCGTTGATTTTGATTTATCTGTGAGTTAATATGAAGTAGCGGCGGGTTGGAAAATTAGAAAGGCTGGGTTATTAAATCTTACTGCTCCTTCTGACACCGAAGCACCCTCAGTTTAGAGCAGCTTTATGCAACTGGCCAAATTCGTAAGGCCAGCTCTGTATCGCTCAGACGACAGGGATTGAGACGGGAATGACATGAAATAAAGGCTGAATTTACGTCGGGCCGCCTATGACATCATCCAGAGCCACGCGCCGGCGACGGAGAGGGTGGCAAGGGTAACGGGTATGCCGGCCCTTGCATGTTCGCGCCAGGTGATATTTACTCCGGCCCTTTTTGCAAGGTCTACGACTATTATATTCGCTATGGAGCCGACTATGAGGAGGTTCCCGGCCAGCGTGCTGGCGAGGGCGAGTATCGGCCCGGAGAGCGGATGGGATGTCGTATGCAGGAGGAGCATCACGGCGGGGACGTTGGAGACGAGGTTGGAAAGTATTACGGTTATGCCGAATAGCGTGGCGGGATTGGCCGTGTCGAGGCCGAGGCCCCGCGCCTGTGACATTGCCCTCGTCAGGAGACCTGAGGAGTCGAACGCGCTGTTAACGACGAAGAGGCCTATAAACAGCACGATAATCTGCCAGTCCACCAGACCCAGCACGTCCCGCGTGGCCGTTTTTCTGCTTGTCAGGAGAAAGCCTGCGGCGGCGAGGGCCAGGGTGTCGCGCGGCCATGACGTGAAAAGAAAGGCAACGACGAGCAATGTCAATACCACTGCGCCCTTGCCGCTCTGCCACCTGTTAAGCTCCGGCTCAAAGACCTGCGAAGGGACGGTCTCTTTTTTCCACCTTTTTTTATACAAAAGAAAAATGACGAGCCAGACCGCGCCGAGGCCGATTATCGCCGGAACGAGCGAAAAGCCGAGATAGCCCGTGAAGGAGAGTTTCAGCACCTGGCCGATAAGCATGTTCTGGGGGTTTCCGATTAACGTGGCCGCGGAGCCGATATTTGCCGAACATGCCAGCGCAAGGAGAAACGGAACCGGGTTAAGGCCGCGTTTCGCGCAACCCTCTATCAGGAGCGGTGTCACGGCAAGGCATACTACGTCGTTTACAAGGAGCGCGGATAGAAGACCGGAGACGCCTATCAGCATGGCGAGGAGGACGCCCGGAGAGACGTCAGCCTTTGCGAGCTTTCTTGTAACCAGCGTATAGAAACCGCCCAGCTTGAATTGCGCCGAGACGACCATCAGGCCCAGCAGAAGCGCGATGGCCGAGACGTTGACGGAATCCCACGCCGCCTTCGGCGTCATATCTCCGAAGGCCAGGAGCGCAATGGCCCCAAGGAGCGCAATCCCGGTGCGGTCGAGCTTCAGCCCCGGAATCTCACCCAGGAACATGCCGGCGTATACGAAACAGAATACCGCAAGGACAGTGGCGGTATCCATTGCCGCCTAACTTCCCGCCGGCACAGGCGCAATCTTCATGCCTTTGAAGCGGCCAGTGGCGAGGATTTTGCCGGAATCCGTTATCATCAGGACTTCGAGCTCCGGGTGTTTGAGCGCAAGGGCGTATGCCTTTGCCGGGCCAAGGACGAAAAGCGTCGTCCCCATGGAGTCCGCAAGCCAGGAGTCCTTCGCAAGCACGGTAACGCTCATAAGTCCGCTCGCCGGGTATCCCGTGTGCGGGTCTATGATATGGCAATAGCGCTTGCCGTCGTTGAAGAAATAACGCTCGTAGTCCCCGGAGGTGGAGATGGCCATGTCCGTAAGCGGGAGCTTCGCAATGACGCTGCCCTCCGGCCCTCGCGGGTTCTGAATCCCGACGCTCCAGGCAGAGCCGTCCGGCTTTTTACCGAAAACCTTTATGTCCCCGGCGCAGGCGACGATGCCGCCCTTTATGCCGTCCTCCAGGAGGGCCGCGACAGCCCTGTCCGAGGCGTATCCCTTGGCTATTGCGCCCAAGTCGATTGACGCCCCGCGTTTTTTCAGGAATACCGTCCCGGCTTTTTTATCCACGACGATGCCCCGCCAGCCCACGAGGGGAAGGGTCTTTTTTATCGTTTCCGGCGAGGGCACGTGCGCCTTCTTCGAGCCAATCTCCCATACGTTCACAAGCGGCCCGACGGTAATGTCGAAGGCTCCGCCTGAGAGGCTGGAAACATACGACGCGTCGTCTATGTTCTCTATAACCTCCGGGTCCGCCAAGATGGGGGCTATGCCGGAATTCGTGTTTATCCTGCTCAGGTTGGACATGGGCTTGTACGTGCTCATGAGGTTATCCACCTTCGTAATCCGGGCGAAAGCGTCCCCGGCGGCCTTCGCAAGCCCGTCATCCGTCATACCGCTTCTGTCGAGCGTGATGGTGATATACGTCCCCATTATCACGCGCGTCTCGGTATACAAACCGTTGCCCCTCGCGCAGGAGGCTATTAAAAGCAGAACTATCGGCAGGTAAAGTAATTTTTTCATGGAAGGATACTGTAGCAGAATCTGTAGTCGGGTTCAAGATTATCTTAAAACCGCTTGCCTTGGCTCCATGTTTTATGTTATCTTTTCGGAGGTTTCCATGTATTAAAGCCTCTATTCGGAAGGTGTTCCAGATGAAAAAAACGGGCCTTTTTATGGCGGTGATACTGCCGATGGTATTTTCTGTCTCCGCAGCCGGGGCTGCCGGGGCAACCGGCGCGGCGGGGCCGACGGAGATAGACCGGGTTGTCGCGGTTGTCGGGCAGGACGTGATTACCTTAAGCGAGATACAGATGCAGATGGCGCCGAAGCTGGACGAGCTGAACCAGCGCTACGAAGGCGAGAAGCTCGACGTAGCCAAGGAAAAACTCCTGAAGGCGACAATCAACTCCCTGGTAGACAAATACCTGGAGCTCCAGGAGGCCAAGGCCGAAGGGGTGGAGGTGCCGAAGGAAGAGGTCGATTCCGCTATCAACGACATAATGAAGAAAAACCACATGGATAAGGCGCAGTTCGAGTCCGCGCTCGAACAGGAGGGATACGACACTGCCGATTACAGGGAAAACCTTAAGGATCAGCTTACGATAATGAGGCTCGTCGCCAGGGACGTGAAGTCGAGAATAACCGTCAAGGATGCGGACATCGCAAAATATTATAACGACCACAAAGCGGAGTTCGTCCACCCCGCGTCCGTGGAGGTGGCGCATATAATGTTCCCGGCGAAGGACGGCGACATGGACGCAGCGAAAAAGGCTGCGGATGCGGCAAGGGCCGAAATTATGAAAGGGACGTCCTTCGAGGACATGGCGGTGAAGTGCTCAGGCGACAAAGACGCCGCGAAAACATGCGTCCTGGGCACATTCGGGAAGGGCGAGCTCGCCCCGGATATCGAGGCCGCCGCGTTCGGCATGAAAGAAGGGGATGTCAGCCAGCCGATAAAGTCCGACAAGGGATATCAGCTCATAAAGGTGATGAAGAAGACGGACGCAGGGTCGGAGACCCTTGACGACGCAAGACCGGAAATTGTGGACAAGCTCTCATCCAAGGAGGGTGAGGAACTATACTCCAAGTGGATACAGGGCCTCCGGGACAAGACCTACGTCGAAGTCCGGGAGTGAAAACCCTCCGCCTTAAGAAGAAGGAAGACCGCCGTATCCGCCGGGGGCACCCCTGGGCATTCTCGAACGAATTCGAGGAAATTCCGCACGGGTTGGTTCCGGGCGAGATTGTGCGTGTGGCCGATTATGCCGGACGCATCGTCGGCGAGGGATACGCAAACCCGCATACCCTTATTGCCGTAAGGCTCCTCACGCGCGGGGAAGAACCCTTCACCACCGCCCTCCTGAAAAAGAGAATCTGGGACGCCAAAGCTCTAAGGGAACGGTTCTATCCCTCCCGATGCGGCTCTGGCAACGGGTCTGCCGGCTCCTGGCGCGCGGTATATTCCGAATCCGATTTCCTGCCGGGGCTTATCGTCGATAAATACAAGGACTGGCTCTGCGTGCAGGTATCGACGCAGGGGATGGAACGGCTCCTTCCGGATGTCCTGGACGCGTTGAAAGAGGTTTATAACCCCGCCGGGATAATCCTGAGGAACGACTCGAAGCTGCGCGCCCTCGAGGGTCTGCAAACCGAAAAGAAGGTTGTATTCGGGGAGTATGCCGGGCGTACGGAAATCGGACTCGACGGCCTCAGGATGCGCGCAGACCTGCTCGAAGGCCAGAAGACCGGGTTCTTTCTGGACCAGGCGGATAATTACTCCATGCTTGAAAATATCTCCCGCGGCTCGGAAGTCCTCGACCTCTTCTGCCACACCGGCGCATGGGGAATCTCGGCGCTCCTTGCCGGGGCAAATGGCGCGGTATTTGTGGACTCCTCCGAAGGCGCGCTTGCAATGGCCGGGGAGAACGCGGAGCTTAACGGTTTTTGCACAAATACGGAATTCGTCCGGGAAGATGCCCTGAAGGCGTTAAAGAGATTTGCGGACGAGGGAAGAAGGTTTGACGTCGTGGTCGCGGACCCGCCGGCGTTTATCAAGAGCAGGCAAAAGATTGCCGAGGGATTGCGCGGCTACAGGGACTTGAACGCCCGGTGCCTGAGGCTTGTAAGGCCGGGCGGGTTTTTGATAACCTGCTCCTGTTCCCATCACTTAAGCCGGGAAAACTTCCTCGAAATGCTGCGCGCCGCCGCATCCGCGGCATCGGGACGCGCAACGCGGATAATCGAGACGCGCTCACAGTCTAAAGACCACCCCGTCCTACTCGCGGCCCCTGAGACGGAATACCTGAAATGCACGCTCGTTCAGGTTATATGAGACAAGGCCGTGATTCGCGCTCATGAATGAGCCCTGTTCATGGTGGATTTTTGAGGCTGAAACGAACACGGCTCTTTTTAATTATTTCGCCCCGATGAATTCGGCAAGCCCCTCTATCTTCATCTCGTCCATCTCATAGAAGGCCTCAAGTACGCCCATGCCGGTGCCCTTCATGCGGAGGAGCTTGTCTACCGCGAGCAGGAGCTTCGGGTTATCCTTCAGCTTCTGGATTGTGTCCTCGCCTGAATGGACGGAAGGTGCGGAATAGCTCTTGAAGCCGCACCACTTGTCGCCCCTGCCGGTAAGAATCCAGTCGATGCTCGCGTTGGTCATGCTGGATACGCTTTTCAGAAATGCGAGCGAAGGCTTGGTTACGCCGTTCTCGACCTGGGAGATGTACCCCTGGTCGCAGCCTATCCTGGATGCCCAGTCCTTCTGCCTGTCGTTCCCGCGGAGTTCCCGAATCCTCTTGCCGATTTCCTGGTAGATCAGGTTGTTCGTCATTTTTTCCACCACTTTCTTTTTTGGTTGTCGCCGGTTGATAAAAAATATTTTACACTACCTTCCGGTTTTTTTCAACCCGCGAGTAAACGGGCTTTACTTATTTTATTGTACGGAAGGATTCGCCGAGGGCCCAAGCAGGAGTGCTTTTCGGGAAATAAGCTGTTGATTTTAAACGGTGAAAAGTCTCTTCTCAAGCCTCGACTAACACTTTCGGGTTAGATTATATAGATTCTGCAAAAAAATTTCAAGCATTTATTTTTAAAATGTTGACATGCTCATGTTCTTGAATTATAATGTAAATAATATTTTTTGAAAAACCACTGGGAATGAAACCAGATGGGAAACGAGCTTGAGGAACAGGGCGAATATTATAAAGACGAGATTCGGCGCCTTAAAGGGGAGCTCGAAAATTACGGGACTTATGAATCGATCCTGAGGCTTTCTGCCGAAGAGCCCAACCCTTCAAGGCTGGTATCCCTCATCGCGCACACTGCCGCCCGCCTGGTCCGGGCGGACACCGTCGCCGTGCCATTGCTGTCCCCGGACAATCTGAAAGTCCATTACGGCCACGTGTGCGGCAAGAACAGCGAGAGATTCCCCGACGAGCACATTCCTGTCGAAAAATCAGGACTCTGCTGCTGGGTCATGGATCACCGAAAATCCATACTATGCGAGAACCTGATGGAAGACCTCCGGGTCTCAAGAGACCTCGCCATGGAGCTTGGCTACAATACCGCGGCGTTGGCCCCGCTTATAACGCGGGGGAAGCTCATCGGGGGATTGTCGGCCTACAGGGACGGTCCGGCGTTTACGGACGAGGACAGGGCGGAGCTTGCGAGGCTTGCGGACTTTGCGGCGACGGCAATCGAGAACGCGCGCTTCATGCAGGAAATACTCAGGGAGCGGAAGAGACTGAACGCCGTAATCGACGGCATAGAAGACGGCATCGTCATAATATCACACGAAGGCATGGTTATCAAGGCGAACAGGTCTGTGGAGAAATACCTGCCGCTCAAGGTCAACGAGCTTGCGGGGATATACGTGCAGGAGCTTGTAAATTATCCGCCGTTCGACCTTATTTTCGCCTGGAGTGTCCCCGCCCCGCCCGGCAAAAGGTGCTGGGAGATAAAGAACTGCAATAGCGGGATCTGTCCCATGCGTCTGAATGATTTTGCAAGATGCTGGGCAAACTCAGGGGAGGGCTGCTGTCCGGACGGCAAGCGCATGGGCGACGGCATAAAAATCTGGAGTCGTTGCATGAAATGCGAAATGATGGAAGTCGCCGCGGAGATATTCGCCATTCCTAGGAAAGCCGACATAATGGGCACGCACGTGGCCGCCATGACGTCGATAATAAAACCCGAATCCGCAGACGGAATATTCGAGGAAATGCTCGTTATCTCTAAAGCGGCTTAAGACCTTTCTTCTTAAGGGCCAGCTCTATAATCCGCTTCTTGCCGGCAGGGTCTTTCTCCCTCTTTATCTCGCGGATTACCTTCTGCGCCTCGTCCGAAGGCAGCATAGTCAATATCCGCGCCACGTTGTCTATGTCTCTTGCGCCTGGTTTCTCGTTATCCATACAGACAATGCTAACATAACAAATACCGGGACTGCAATCGATTTTCCAAAAGCTATTGACTTGAGCATGTATTTTATGGTATCAGTTACACGTAACGGGCGATTAGCTCAGCGGGAGAGCACTGCCTTCACACGGCAGGGGTCGCTGGTTCGAACCCAGCATCGCCTACCATAACAAAGACAAGGGGTTACGGGGCAACCTGTAACCCCGTTTTTGTGCCCAAAAACGGCGAATGTAGCAAAATTGTAGCAGTTTTCATCCGGCGCATGCGCATTTCTCGGCCACTGTAGCAGTCGGCGTCTTCACCTTCAGGAGCGCGTCCACGCCATGCCTGAGGCTCTCCACGTTGTGGTGAGCGTAGCGCATCGTCATGGTCAGCGTCTTATGCCCAAGTATCTTACTGATGGTGTAGATGTCCACGCCGGCTTGGGCCATGCGGCTGCCCGCAGTGTGCCTGAGGTCGTGGAAACGGACATCCAGCAGCTCTGCTTTCTCCCTGGCTGCCCTGAACGCCCTCTCAAGGTTGTGCGGGTCAATCTCGTTCTTCGTTCCCGAAGGGAATACCAGGCCGGAGTTGCTCCGCTTCGTGACCTTGCCCTTGAGCAGCTCGTACACCTTTAC
>DAHWTK010000007.1 GCA_027328825.1 Nitrospirota bacterium | reverse complement strand
GCGCTAAAAGATGTGGAAGGGATTGAACATAGCACTATATTTAGTGCTCAGTCAAAGTAAATGCATTCCAGATAATATTTCACTTGTTTTTTCCGTTTTGCTAAATATATAATTCCCTTCTGACATAATTTTTCCCGTCTATCATGGCGTAAATCATTTTATTTTACGGCCTGAGGGCTATGTCGCGTCCCATGAAAACCATTATTTCCTGCATGTAGCCCAATATCAACTGAAGAAGAATTCTGAGTCGGTATTCCGTGCTTACGAAATGCTTCCGAAAGGGAACAGGCCAGATTTAATTGCCATCCTTCCCGGGTTCAATAAGAAAATTGAAATTGAAGGAGTAACAGTTATAAATAAAGAGGTCAGGCAGGATAAACTTGCAGAATTTTATAGAGGCGCTATAGGTTTTATTTTCCCATCGCTGCACGAGACGTTCGGTTTGCCGATAATTGAGGCGATGGCATGCGGCTGTCCGGTAATTACCTCAAATATAACGGCATGCCCGGAGATTGCCGGAGATGCGGCAATGTTGGTTAGCCCCCGGAATGTGAAAGAAATATCAAACGCAATGAGGACGCTGGCCGGAGACGAATCTGTCAGAGCGGATTTACGCCGGAAAGGTATCATACGCGCCGAAATGTTCAGTTGGGATAAATGCGCAAAAGAGCATCTCGAAATTTTTGAGAAAGCGGCACGACTAAAATAATTTCTCGAATTCCCAATTCCTTCCTTTCCAAAAATTCCATTTTAGTTAAACCGTCAATGCGACCGGATGAACTCCTCGACCTTCCTTGTCACCCGCGCCTTGTCCGCATCCAGCACAAGCATGTGACCGGAGCGCGTCACCCAGAAAACTCCCTTATCTTTTGAGGAGATATGAGCTAATATGTAGTCAGGGCCGGAGGCATCGACCGTGGGGTCGTTTCTGGACTGAATCACCAGGAGCGGCTCACTAACATCTGGAAGCTTTTGACGGGCGGTTTCTTCGAGTGAAACCAGTTGCCGCAGGGTGGTTATGGGAAAGAGGTCGTAGGCCGGTCTCCCCATCAGGGCTTTTTTATCGAAACTGAAGGATGGTTCCCTGTTTATTATATAGTCCGTAAGCAGGAAGCGGGAGAAGTATTCAATCGCAACTTCAGGCGTAACAAGCTTTTTCTGGCCGTTTATAAATACGCATGGAGCAAGGAGCACGACCCCGGAAACCTTGTTTTTCAAGGCCTTTCCCGCCGCAAGGTCGAGCGCGATTGCGCCGCCCATTGAAAAACCGATTATATACACCTTCCGGTATTTGCTGAGCTTGCCAAGTGCTTGTTTTGACGCGGAAATCCATTCTTTTTCCGTGGAGTGTGCGAAGTCCTTGATTGTTGTGCCGTGGCCCGGGAGGAGAGGCGCGTAAACCGTTATATTTTCGTTACTTAGCGCAATCGCAAGTGGTTTCAAGTCAAACGGAGTTGCGCCGAAACCGTGTATCAAAAGGGCTGCCCTCGGCCCTTTTTCCTGTATGAATATAGGCCCCGCGCCCGGCAGTAGACCAGTCTTAGGGTCCCGTGGATGGGCCGTGGCTTCCCCCGCCAGAATCGCGCGGCTTTCCATCCCTTCCAGCGCCCCGCACCCGGATAAAAGCAGGACGACGGCGAGAAGCGGCAGGAGTATATATTTCCTTGTCCGCATTATTTGAGGCTTACGCTGCCGTCAGCGGAGTTGTAATTGAATCTGTTTATATCGATTCCGGCGCGGACGTACGGTTTAACAGCATCGAGGCTCGTTGGGTAGCGGCCATTGTCCATCTGATAGGTTTGAATAGCGGTGCGTATATCGCCCATGTCTTCTTCGGCCTGTGCGCCATTCGCCCTGCCTTCATAGCCTTTCATCCCTTTTGCATAGCTCTCCACCGGATTAGCAGCTGGATTTGCCTTTACAGCGCCAGCCTTGGGCGCAGGAGGGGTTTCAGTCTTTTTCTGGCACGCGGATAAAGCCAGCACGAAGGCCATAATTAAAAACAGCAATATTCTTTTCATTGCCCAGACCCCACATTTCTGTCTTTGGTGTCGAACGGGACGGTCCTGCTTGCAAACCAGGTATGGAATACCGCCGAACCAGCGAGGCGGTAGTTCAGCTTTCCGCCTGAGAACGCCCGAGAGATTTTCCCTCCGAGGCTTCCATAGCTTACCTTGACAGGCAGGACGACATCGGCTGCGGAACCTGATGGTATGGATATTTCCTGCCCGACCTGCCCGGACGCTACCTCCTGTCCGGAAACGTACGCATGATAGTTGAGGTCGGACACGCCGACCGTGAACCAGTTCGGGTTGGTTACCCTGAGATATATCTTGGCGTTGAACCCGTCAAACGTCATATCGCTTATCTTGACCGTCTCAAGTTGTATAGACATTTTCCTGACCGCGCTGCCCATGCCGCACGCGGAAAGAAGCAGGATATTAAAAAAAATTATTATATAAATTAAACTTCGTTTTTTCATATCGCAGAATTACCCCGCCCCATAAATGGGGCAGCTACATGAAATCGGATTATAGCAACAGGCGATATTTCTGAACATCACGGCGACTCTCCATAAATGGGGCGGCTACAGAAGATGGATTATAGCCGTCATTTATATTGCAGAATTTTTATCTTTAATTTCCCTACGGCCTTCAGCAGTTCCACCTGCTTGTCCAGCCCGCCTTCGGCGAGCCTGATGTGGGATGCGTCTGCCGGGAACTGGTCGAACGTCGGGTCTACCGCTACCCACTTGCCGATGTAGACTTCGTTCCAGGCATGGTAATAAAACCTTCCGTCCATAAGCACAAGGCCGGAATCCATCCTGGCAGGTATACCGGCGGCGCGGGCGAGGGCGAGGTAAAGCGTCGCGTGCTCCTTGCAGTCGCCTGAGAGGTTATGCAGGACCTCGACGGCATTCGGTATCCCCGCAGATGGGTATTTGCGCACGTTGTCGTATACCCAGTCGAGAAGCTTCCGCGCCGCGGCGGGGGCGTCGTCGTCCTGCCCGATTATCTCACGCGCCTTGCCCGCTATTTCCGAATCTTCCGACTGCACAAACGGCCGGGGCTTAAGGAACCTCTCAAAACAGGGTTCCTTCACGGGGAGTTTCATAGGCTTCAGGCCGGATATATCCTCCTTATCAGCCGTGAGGATTCCGCCTGAAAAGCTCTGCCTTCCGCCATCAAGAGGCATACCGGTGAAATCGATCCCGTTGAGTTTCACTTTCATGGAAGATAGGCTTCGCGGGTCCGCAACCGCCATACCTTCAGCCGAGATTGAAGTAAGGGCCGTAATGTCCGGCAGCGAGGATGCATTTAAATCCATCGCCTGAGCGCGGGCCTCCTTGACAAATGTAAGACCCATCGGACCGGAGGATTTGAGCGTGCCCAGCTCCGGACTAATCCAATCGGTCCCTTCGATACCGGCATAACTCTCATGCAGGCGAAACACCGGGACGAGAGCCTCGCCCGCTTTCATCCGCTCCGCAGACTCGACTTTCACCTTCATCCGGTTAAGCGAAAGCGAACCGGGGTCGAAAACCGGAAGATCGAAAGAATCTCCCTTCTTAAGCTTCAGGCCCATGAGATAAAAATCCGCGCCGGAATCCAGAAAAGGCGTCTCGTCTATCTTTATGTTTTTTATATCCGACGGCTCCGGCCCGGTTTTCAGGCGGAGCGTATTGCCATCCACGCTCCCGGAAATTTCAGAGTCTGCAAACCCGGAACGCATCGAGAAATGGAAACTCTTGAGCCGGTAGGAGCCATCGGTTATCGAAGACGTCTTTGTTTTCATTTCCTGAACCGTCCCGAGCACGCTGAGGCTTGCCGTCATATCGTCGGTAATATCGAACCCGCCCGGAATCTCCTTTACCGCTATATGCCCATAGCCGATTTTCTGCTTCCCGAGATATATCCCGGCCCATTCCTCGCGGGAATCGGCAAAAGCGGCCACATACGTTAAAACGGCCAGAATAACGGCGGCAATGCTTAAAATATGCTTCCTCAAAGCGATTCTCTCCCAGAATCGTGATTTTGATATTTATAACACAACGGGCCGCGGATGTAAACCATGTGTAGTAACAATTTTGTAGCTTTATTTTCAAGAAGTTACGGTGTTTTCTAATACCATTTCTCCCTTGACATCGGCAATGCGATTATGCTAAATTTACATGGGGTTTTATGCCTTGATTCAAGGTTTCCGAGGTCTATGTGATTAACAAAAGCAAAGTATTAAAAGACGCACAGAAGCTTGTAGCCAAGTCCCAGTGGGACAAGGCGATAACCGAGTACGAGAAGATCGTCGCGGAGTCTCCTAACGACGCTAATACCTTCAATACCATAGGAGACCTTTGCCTTAAGAGAAATGATAACAACAAGGCTATAGAATCCTTCAAAAAAGCCGCCGAAATATTCAACAGGACAGGTTTTACCCTCAAGGCCATAGCGCTATACAAAAAAGTCCTGAATATAAAACCCGACCAGGTCGATATTTTCATCCTGATGGGCAAATTGAACGCCGAGCGCGGGATGCTTGGGAACGCAAACGAGAGCTACCTCGCGGCGGCGTCTTATTTTTCCAGGCAGGGTCAGAAGGTCAAGGCGATAGATATTTACAAGACGCTTTGCGACCTCAACCCCGACAACTTCTCTCTCGCCCAGAAGCTGACGGAGCTATATCTAAGTGAAGGCTTTGAAAAGGAATGGATAAACAAGAGCATCGAGCTTGCGGAAAAGAAGCTGGAACAGGACGACAGCGCCGGAGCGAGGGATTTTCTGGCAAAGGTCGAGAAAAAGGCATCGGAAAGATTCGAGTTTATCCGTGTTTCCGCATTGCTCGACATGAAGGACAACAGGCTCCGCGAAGCGACGTCGAAACTCGAAGCGGCAAACAAAATTGACCCGAACGACGTCCGGGTATTGACGCCGCTCGCAGAGGCATATCTTCGTTCCGGGAGGTATGAAGAATCAGCCGCGATATACAGAAATCTTCAGGAAAAAGATCCCGGTAACACAAACTATCGGCTCCAGCTTATAGCAATCGAAATAAAGACCGGCGATTTTGCGTCCGCCTGGAACGAATACAGGGCGCTCTCTGATTTGCATATCTCGAAAAGTGAGTTTGCCCAGGCCGAAAAATTTCTCCGGGAGTTCCTGAGTCATAAAAAGGACAGCGCGGAGGCCATGAATCTTCTGGCCGACGTCCTGGAAAAGCAGGACAGGCAGGAAGAGGCCGAGGCTATGAGGCGCGAGGCTAAAGCTCATCCTTCAGATAATCCCGCACCTGCCGCACCTGCCCCGCTCGCCGAGGATGTTCCTGATAATAAACCACCGGATGAAGAAATACCTTTGGTTTCTGCCCCCGTTGAAACAACTCCGCCGGATGAGGAAATTCTGGAAGAAAATCCGGTTTCTGTAGAAGAAGCGGAAGAAGAAACGGCGGCAGAAGAAGAGAGCGCTGTCGATAATTCCTTTGAGTCGGAGAAAATCGCATCGGATTTCGATAGCAGGCAGCCATCAAAAGCCGTGCATGAAACCATACCTGCCCCGATTGAAGAGGAGGAAATATCGCCCGAAGTCCCTCTGCCTGATCTGCCCGAAGAGTTTGGAGATATCCCACAGGCGGAGCCGGACGAGGAACTGGCTGAGTTTCCGCAGGAACTTGGGGCGAAAAATTTCCCCGAAGAAAACGAGCTTGACGGCATAGATATATTCGCTGTGGACAAGGGGCTCGACGAAATCTCGACTGCGGATGAGGCTGGTATTCAAAGCGACCCCGGGGACGGCATCCCGGATATTGGAGAGGTCCCGGTTTTGCCCGGAAAAAGCTTCGAGGAACGGCTTTCTGAAGTAGACATGCTCCTCCGTTACGGCATGACGGAAAAGGTTACGGATGCCCTGAACGCCCTTTCCGAAATCCGCCTGCAGGACCCTGAGCTAAAGAAGCGATACCTGGAGCTTTACAAGTCTCAGGGTGACGTAGACAGTTTTATCGACGCCTCAATAGAGCTTGCCGGGATTTATAACTCAATGGGAATGAATAAGCTGGCGGACGAGGTGCTCGAAAAGGCGCGAAGACTCGACCCGGGCAATCCCCTCCTCTCCGAGCCAGTTACCGATATATCCGCTATGTCCGCGGGAGTGCAGGAACTGGACAGCATTCCAGAAATAACCGAACTTCCGGAAATTGCCCTTCCGCCGGATAACAGCGACATCATAGAGACCCCGATTACAGAAGATGAAGAATACCCGGCGGAAAAAGTCTCGTTTACGGGAATTGATGAACACCCGGTCAGCATAGATTTCGACGAATTCGACGCGCACTCGATGGAACCTGGTTCCGTGCATTATCTGGAAGAGCGCGCAGAGGCAGATTTCTACGCCCAGCAGGGGCTGACGCAGGAAGCTATAGGCATTTACGAGAGACTGATTTCTATAAATCCAAGCGACAGCGAAATCCGCGAAAAACTCGAAACCCTCATCAAGGCCCTGCCCCCAGTGGAACCGGCACAGGACACCGAGGAATATATAGCCATACCTGAAACTAAAGCCGAACCGGAGCAGGTTGGCAATGAACCTGAGCAGGAGACTGAGCCGGAAACAGAGCTTCTTCCAGATAAGCCGGAATATTCCGAGCCGGAACTTTACGTGGAGAACGGCGAGGAAATCCCGGCTGTCGTCAGCGAGGAAGATGCGGCTTTCGGCTCTCTCGACAGCGAGCTTGCGGAGGCGTTCCAGGACTGGAACGAACCTTCTCCCGATACGGCTGTTCCCGATGCGGCTTCCGCTCCCGATATGAATCCCGATGCGGCAGCCGGTCAACCGTCTGCAAAAATACCGGATCCGGAAGATTTCTCAAAGGTAACTCCAGTCTTTAAAGTACAGGACAAAACAGAGGATGAAGATTTCTTCGACCTGGGCGCCGAACTGCGGGAGGAGCTCGACGAGGAAACGGATGCTAAGTCCACGCCGGAGAAACCAGACGGGGTATTTGAGGACAAGCTGTTGGTCGATGTCTTTCAGGAGTTCAAGAAAGGCGTTGAAGAGCAGCTTAACAACGAGGATTACGAGACCCATTACAATCTCGGCATAGCCTACAAGGAAATGGGTATGACCGACGAGGCCCTGGGAGAATTTGAACTGGCATCGCACGACCCGGCCAGAACTCTTGACTGTGCGAGCATGATAGGATTATGCCACGTAGAGCGGGGAGAGTATGATTCCGCGATAAAATTTTTCAAGGACGGGCTTAATGTCGCCGGCCATGAAAGAGATGAATATCTCGGACTGAAATACGACCTTGCCACCGCCTATGAGCTCAAAGGGGATATATCCACAGCACAATCCATTTCCCGCGAAATTTCCTCTGAGAACGGCGGGTTCAGGGATATAAAAGAGCGGCTTCAGAGGTTGAACAGGGCGCTTATGGAATCCGGAGCCGCCACGCAGCCCGCAGGGAAGAAGAAAACAGAGGATAAGGCGCCTAAAAAAAGCAAGGTATCTTATCTGTAACCAACGGAGATCCCGATGGACTACCTGGAGTATTACGACCTGAAAGAGCAGCCTTTTACCAACTCCATTGACAACAGGTTTTATTATAACAGCGAACAACATGCCGAGGCGCTCCTCAGGCTGAAATACGCTGTCAGCACGATGAAGGGCCTTGCCGTGCTTGTCGGCGGAATCGGCACCGGCAAGACGACCCTCGCCCGGAGGATGCTCGACGAACTCGACGACGGAGAGCATGAGTCCGCTCTGCTCGTGATAATCCATTCATCCATCACTACCGAATGGCTCCTGAAAAAGATCGCCATGCAGCTTGGCGTCGAGGACGTGCCTGAAGACAAGGTAAACCTCCTTGGAGCGATATACAACCGCCTGATAGAAATCAACGAGGCCGGCAAAAAGGCCGTGGTGCTGATAGACGAGGCGCAGATGCTGAACTCGCAGGAGATAATGGAAGAGTTCAGGGGGCTTCTGAATCTCGAAGTGCCCGGCGGGAAGCTCGTTTCATTTGTATTCTTCGGAATGCCGGAACTCGACGACGTGCTGTCCCTGGACGAACCTCTGAAGCAGAGGGTCGCCGTTAAATACCGTCTTAAATCTTTTACGCACGAAATGACCGCGCAATATATCCGGCACAGGATGCACATCGCCGGATGTGAAAAAGAAATCTTCTCTCCCGCATCGGTCGAGGCCGTGCACATGTTTTCAAGAGGTATCCCTCGCCTGATAAATACAATATGCGACAATACGCTTCTCGAAGGGTTCCTTACAAAGAGACCCGGAATCGACCGCAGCATCGTTGAGGAAGTAGCGGCTGACTTCGGCCTGACCGTCTCAGCCGGCGTCTAAAATATGCTTCTCTTTCGGAAGGCCAGGCCTGTAACACAGCTTTCTGTGCTCTTCCTGCTTTTTCTTTTTGCCCTTACAATCCTGAACTACAGCAGGATACCCGGCGCGGGAATCCTGGCCTTGCGTTACGGCGCGGCAGGGGTCGCCGTATTCTTCACAGACTGGACGAGCCGGAAGAGACCTCACAGCGCGCTGATAAAATTCATCTACATCCTGATGCCACTGTTCGTTATCCTCTTCACGTTCGACAGCATGGGGCATCTGACCGCATACATCAATCCTCCGGACAAGGACGCCCTGCTCGCCAGGCTCGATTCTTATATCGTCGGCCCGGTTCCCGACGCATGGCTTGAATGGATGATAAGCCCCGCGCTCACAGTTATCTTGCAGGTCTGTTATACCTCGTATTATTTCATACCGATAATTTTTTGCCTCATTCTGCTCTTCGGGAAAGAGGTCGAAAAATTTGACATCGCGCTTTTTGGCATTACTTTAGGTTTTTTTGTCTCATATATAGGTTACATAATCGTCCCGGCGCTTGGGCCAAGATATTACCTTGAAGGACAGTTCACGCACTCCCTGATGCGGGACGGCCTGGCAAGGGCAATAAATTCCACGTTGAACTTCCTCGAGGGGACAAACAGGGACGCGTTTCCATCCGGCCATACGGAGATTGTCCTGATAGTGCTGATGTATGCCTGGCGGTATAAGAGATTGTTCTTCTGGCTGGCCCTGCCGCTTGCGTCAGGCCTTGTCCTTGCGACGATGTATCTGCGGTATCACTATGTCGTGGATGTAATCGCCGGGGCGCTGCTTGCGCCGGTGTGCGTCCGGGCGGCGGACTGGCTGTATGGAAAATTGGCTGTCATTGCGAGCGAAGCAAAGCAATCTCAGGTTTGAAGTCGATGGGTTCCCGCTGGAGCTTGCCCTGAGCGAAGCCGAATGGGCGGGAATGACGGTCAAAAGCTATGTATAAGCGCCTGCATAACCGCGCCTGAGATTATTGGTATGGAAAGATTGTCGTTGATTTTAAGCGGAAGAATTTCCACTACAGCCGCCGTCAGCGCCCCTGCGGCAACGACTGGCAACGGAAACCCCTGCCAGTAACTCCCCGCCGCATAGCCGCATACAACGGCGGCAATGAAGAACGCTATCGTCCCCTGTAGACTTTTAACACCCGATATTTTTATCGTCCCCCATCTCTCGCCGACTATCGTCGCGCTTACGTCTCCGCAGGCAAGGAAAACAATTGAGCAGACTGCGATCGACAGGCTGAACAGGAAAAACGAGCCAAGCATCCCCATGAGATACCAGGGCGTGCCGGTGATGGCGTGTTTCTCCGAATCCCGGATGAACGCCCTGAAATGGCGGAACATGAAGTCGTTGAATTTCGGGAATACAAGGCGGGAGATGTCCGTTGCCGTGGCAATGGCAGTAAGCCCGGCAAGCGCAGGCAGTCCGCGCTCTCGCCCGAGTGAGATATACGCGGCGCTTACGACAAGGCCGCCCGCGAGGTGATATATCTTGCGTCCGGGATGTTTCAAATGCGTCCGGCTCGAATTATTAAGCTGTCATTCTGAGCAAAGCGAAGAATCTGCTTTTTTAATGCGGATTCTTCGGCCCGGAATAGGCTTTAGAATGACATCCGATGAATTTTACACGTGCTTCGGCTGGAGTATGCCGAGTTCCCTGCCCACCTTCTCGAAAACTTCCAGCACGCGGTCTAACTGCTCGAAGGTATGGGTGGCCATGTAGCTCGTCCTGATAAGCGCCCTCCCCGGAGGCGTCGCGGGGCTGACAACAGGGTTTACGAAAAGCCCCTCTTCCTGTAGCCGCCTTGTCATAATGAACGCCGTCATGTCCTCGCCAACGACTACCGGCACGACAGGAGTCTCGCTGACGCCTATGTCGTACCCCATCTCCTTGAAGCCCTTCTGCATTTTATGGGTATTGTCCCACAGCGCCTTCCGCCTCTCCGGCTCGCTCTCGATAATATCCAGCGCGGCGATTACGGATGCCACGGATGACGGAGGCGGGCTTGCGGAAAATATCAGGGCGCGGGCATGGTGTTTTATGTAGTTTATGACATCCCGTTCGGCGACGACGAACCCGCCTATGGAGGCCAGAGACTTGCTGTAAGTCCCCATTATGATGTCTACCTTGTCTTCCAGGCCGAAATGCTCCGCCGTGCCCCTGCCGTTATTCCCGAGGACGCCGATGCCGTGCGCGTCGTCCACCATAACACGCGCGCCGTGTATCCTGGCAACATCCACAATCCTCGGCAGGTCTGCTATGTCGCCCTCCATGGAAAATACGCCATCGACTATGACCATCTTGCCGGAGTTGCCGCAATTCGTCAGGACGCGGTCCAGGTCTTCCATGTCGTTGTGCTTGTATTTTCTGGCGTCGCCGAACGAGAGGCGGCAGCCGTCGATTATGCTCGCATGGTCGAGCTTGTCGATTAACACGGTATCGTCCTTGCCGACAATGGCGGAGATGGTGCCGAGGTTTGTCTGGAAACCCGTCGAAAAAGTAATCGCGGCAGGCTTTCGCATGAACTTTGCCAGGCGTTCTTCGAGCTCCTCGTGGATGTCGAGCGTACCGTTTAAGAACCTCGACCCTGCGCAGCCCGTGCCGTATTTCTTTACGGCGGCAATCGCCGCTTCCTTTACCTTTGGGTCGTTTGTCAGGCCGAGGTAATTATTGGAGCCGAGCATGATCAGCTCCTGGCCGTCCATGGTCACTATAGGGTCCTGCGGCGAATCTATCCTGCGGAAATAAAGATAGGCGCCTATCGCCTTTAAATCATCCGCCTTTGTAAACCTTGTGCACTTCCCGAAAATGTCCAAGCCGTCCTCCGTTAGAGCCATCCATGAAGCCTGTACCACTCGGCTGTTATTTTTGCGCCCGTCGGGAAATCGACACGGGCCTTGAATTTTAAAACTTCCTCCGCCTTATTAGTAGCGACTACCCAGAAACGCTGCCTTATCTCCGCCATCTTCTGACTGTTAAGGAGCGCCGGTTTCCTGGAGAAAACCGAAAATGCCTCCGCGCATAACGCAACTGCCCCCATTAAGGGCACTGGTATAACCACTCTCCTCGGCCTCACTCCCAAGGCGCGGGCGATTGCCTCGCCGATAAAATCCCAGTCCAGGACGTCCGGGTGCGCCAGGAAAAATGCGTCGCCCGATTTCGTTTCCTCAAACGCGGCGTTAACCGTCCCTTCAACTATATCAGAAACAAAGCAGACTGACAGAAGTCTTTTTTCAAAAAACGCGGTACGGAACCCTCTTTGCACCATTTTAAAAAATGTAAATATATCACGGTCGCGCGGCCCGTAAACGGACGTCGGCCTGACAATCGCAATGTTCAGTTCATCTTTTACAGCAAGGGCATGTCTCTCGGCCAGCAGTTTGCTCCTGCCGTAATCCGAGACAGGCATGGGTTCGTCGTCTTCCCTTCTCGGAACCCCATCTTTTGAAGGACCTGCCGCCGCCTGGCTTGATACCAGGACGAACTTCCTTATCCGTCCCGCCTCCCGGAGGGCCGCCCGGAGCAGGTTCTCCGTCCCCTGCGCGTTTACCCTGTAATAATCCCAGGCCCTTGCCGCCTTCGTAATCCCTGCGGCATGAAATACATAATCCACGCCCGCGACAGCCGCCGAAAGGCTGGCTTCGATATCTGTATCTCCCCGAATTATCTCGACATCCAGCCCGGCAAGCCACTTGAGATGGCCAAGGTCACGGACAAGACATCTTACCTCGACCCCATTCTTCAGGAGGGCCTCGACAAGATGACTTCCAATAAATCCCGTCCCTCCCGTAACCAGCGCCTTCATCGGCTGATTTTATAATCTTTCGTCATGCTTTGCAAGATAAAAAACCCTGCGCTGTTATACCGAACCCTTGCTCCGTGATTAAAAAAATTTAACAACCGCAACAGTATTCTTTGTGGGATTTTTATCTTAAGCATAGAGGTTTCGCCCGGACGTGGTAGTTCTTGACCTCTACATGGACAGGATGGACGGATACAAGGTATTAGCCCACAAAATAATTTTCTCCGCCCGCGGGAGCAGAAACGAAATAGATCAGGCAATGTCGGCAGGCGCGTTCAAATTTCTTCCGAAGACATGAAAAATCTGCTGTCGCGCAAGGTAAAGAATATCACCTGAAAGGCGATTACGGGGGATACGAAAATAGCCCTGAAACAGGGCAATAACGCGGAAAAATCCTGCAAAAGACAGGATAAAAGGCGGCATAAAAAGCAGAGCAGTGAAACGAAAAAGGGGCTACGGAAAATCCCGTAACCCCTTGATTTTACTGGTGAGCCGCCTGGGATTCGAACCCAGCACACCCGCCTTAAAAGGGCGGTGCTCTACCGAATGAGCTAGCGGCCCGCTGATTAAATCAGGCGGCAAAAATACCAGAGGAGCGCCCGAAAGTCAAGCCAATTCCCCTTAAAATCTAGCGGCTTGCCTGAAGTCGCTCCGCCGGCCTTCCCCCGTGTCGCCAATAAAACGGGTTCTCGAGCATTATCGTTTCATCCCTGTCCGGGCCGGTAGAAATAATTGAAAACTGCGCCCCTGAAAGCTCTTCAAGCCTGTTGATGTAGTCCCGCGCAGGAACCGGAAGCTCGTTAAAATCCTTAATTCCGGCGGTGGAAGTCTTCCATCCGTCCATTTCCTCGTATACAGGCTCGCATTGCGAAAATATATCAAGCTCCGTTGGCATGTCCTTGAGTATACTGCCTTTGTACCTGTAGGCGGAACATACATATATTTTGTCGCAGGCGTCGAGGACGTCCAGCTTGGTCAGGCAGAATCCCGTTACGCCGTTTATCCTTACGGCATAGCGCGCCACTACCGAATCGAACCATCCGCACCGCCTGCGTCTGCCCGTCGTGGCCCCGAACTCCCGGCCTCTTTCCTGGATGAGATCTCCGGTTTTGTCCAGAAGCTCAGTCGGGAACGGCCCTGCGCCTACACGCGTAGTATAGGCTTTTATGACTCCGAGGACACCGTCTATTGCCGTCGGCGGCACTCCCGTGCCCGTGCATGCGCCGCCTGAGGTGGAATTTGATGAAGTTACAAAGGGATAGGTGCCGTGGTCAATATCGAGCATAGTTCCCTGCGCGCCCTCGAAAAGCACGTTCTTGCCGCCGTTTATGGCTTCGTCGAGGAACAGCGAGGCGTCCCCTATGAAATCCTTGAGCCTTTGCCCGTAACCCCTGTATTCTTCGAAGATTTTACCGGCGTCGAAACCTTCTGCGCCGAATACGCATTTAAGCAGGAGATTCGTATCTTCCGTATTTTTATGGATTTTTTCCTTAAGCAACCCTTCGTCCGCAAGGTCGGAAATTCTGACGCCCGTGCGGGCCATTTTTTCGGAGTAACAAGGCCCTATGCCCCGCCCGGTAGTGCCGATTTTGGCCCCGCCTTTTTTCCCCTCGCTCGCGCCGTCGAGCGCCTTGTGCCATGGCATTATAACATGGGCGCGCTTGCTGATAAGGAGGTTGTCTCCGGGCAAGACGCCGTTTTCCGCCAGGCTGTCCAGTTCTTCGAGTATCGCTGCCGGGTCTATTACGACGCCGTTGCCAATTACGCACTTCTTGCCCTTGTGCAGTATCCCCGACGGGATCAGGTGCAGGATATGCTGTTTTCCGCCTATGACTACGGTATGCCCGGCGTTGTTGCCGCCCTGATAGCGTGCAACAACGTCCGCTTCGGAGGTCAGGAGGTCTACTATTTTGCCCTTGCCCTCGTCGCCCCACTGCGCCCCGACTACTACTATGTTAGCCATTTTGAATCCTTCCTGAATCAAAACCTGGATTCCCGACTAATACATTCGGGAATAACAGTAAATAAGATCGTCATTCTGAGGCGTCAGCCAAAGAATCCGCCTTGTGTGTATCTGTAGCTTAATTCTTTGCTAAGCTCAGAATGACAATCCGATTATTTTCATATTTTCACATGCTTCACGGAGAGCACGTTCGGGAGCTTGTTGAGCTGTCCGATTACTTCTTTTGACGGCGCCGCGTCTATGGATATAATGGATATTGCCTTTCCGCCCTTCTCTTCGCGTCCGAACTGCATCCGGGCGATGTTTATGCCGCTCTGACCCAGGGCTGTGCCCAGATTGCCTATGACGCCGGGGCGGTCGTGATTCGTAGTATACAGCATATCGCCTTCCGGCACGACCTCGACGCGGAAGTTATCCACCATGACAATCCTGGGGTCCTTCTTGAAATAAAGCGCCCCTGCCACGGAGAAGGCCTTCTTGCCGGAAGACGCGGTTACCCTGATTAGACTCGGATATTCCTTGTCGTCTGAAGACTTTACTTCCTTGACCTCGATCCCCCTGTCTTTGGCTATGAATGGCGCGTTGACATAATTTACCGCCTCTTCGAGTATCGGATTTAAAAGACCCTTCAAAACCGCAGTGGTAATCGGGGCAGGGTCGAGCTCGGCGACTTCGCCGCTATACTCTATCGTAACGGACACCAGTGCTCCCTCATAAATCTGGGCAAGGAACGAGCCCATTTTCTCCGCAAGGCCGAGATATGGCTGCACCTTCGGGAGGACATCCGGCGGGACAAACGGCACGTTGACGGCGTTACGCGCCACGCCCTTAACGAGATAGTCCACAAGCTGCTCGGCCACGGCCCTAGCGACGTTAAGCTGCGCCTCTTCCGTGCTTGCGCCCAGGTGCGGCGTACAGATGAAGTTATCCAGTTCCAGAAGCGGGTTTCCCTCCGGCGGCTCCTTTGCGAATACGTCCAGCGCGGCCCCGGCCACCTTGCCGGATTTCAGGGCTTCGTAAAGCGCGTCTTCGTCCACAATCCCGCCGCGCGCGCAGTTGATTATCCTTACGCCGTCTTTCATCTTGGCGATTGTCTTTGCGTTAATCATACCGCGCGTCTCGTCCGTCAGGGGCGAGTGGATTGTAATGAAATCCGAGCGGGAGTAGATGCAGTCCAGGTCGCAGGATTCGACCCCCAGCGCCTGCGCCCTCTCCGGGGAGAGGTACGGGTCGAAAGCAAGCACCGTCATGCCGAGCGCCTGCGCCCTTTTGGCAATCTGGGAGCCTATTGCGCCCATGCCTATAACTCCGAGCGTCTTCTGGAAAAGCTCGACACCCTGGAATTTCTTTTTCTCCCACTTCCCGGCCTTGAGGCTTGCCGTGGCCTGGGGAATATTGCGGGCAAGGGACATCATCATGGACATTGCGTGCTCGGCGGTGGTTACGGTATTGCCGCCGGGCGTGTTCATAACGACTATGCCCCTCTTGCTGGCCGCGACCTTGTCTACGTTATCAAGCCCGGAACCGGCCCTGCCGACTACCTTGAGGTTCTTCGCGGCGGCTATGACGTCAGCCGTTACTTTTGTAGCACTCCTGATTACAAGGCCATCGAACTCGCCGATTACCCTCTTTAATTCATCTGGGGTCATGCCCGTCTTGACGGTAACGTCCAGGCCGCCTTTTTTAAGTATCTCGACGCCTTCGGAAGAAAGGCTGTCACTGATTAATACCTTCATTTTGAACGCCTCCGAATATTAGAACTTCATCAGTATTTCTTCCGCCGCCGCCACGCCCTTGCCGAGCGTAATATTCGCGCCCATTTCCTTGAGGGCCATCTCGGCGCAGGAAATCCCGATTATGATGTCGAATGTATTGAAGTATCCAAGGTGCGCAATACGGAATATCTTTCCCTTCAACTGCGCCTGACCGCCTGCGACCGTGACACCGTATTTATCGCGCATAATTTTTGTAAGCTTCCCGCCGTCGATGCCCTCCGGCACCTCGACCGCCGTAAGCGCGAGGCTCGGGGACTCCTTTGCGTAGAGCTTCAATCCCATTGCCTTGACAGCGGCCCGCGTGGCATTCGCCAGCCTCTCGTGCCTTTTGAAGATGTTCTCCAGGCCCTCGGCCTTCATCATCGACAGAGCGGAGTTCAGGCCCACAACGAGCGAGGACGCGGTGGTGAAATTCGTCTGGTTCTTCTCGAGGTTCTTTCGCTCTTTTTTGAAATTGAAATAGAAATGGTTGCATTTCGCGCTCTCGCCCGCCTTCCAGGCCTTATCGCTCACTGAGACAAAGGCCAGGCCCGGCGGAAGCATCAGTGCCTTCTGTGAGCCGGTTATGCAGACGTCTATGCCCCACTTGTCCACCGGCATGTCGATTACGCCCATGGCGGTAATAGCGTCCACTATGAAAAGGCAGTTCGGATATTTTTTTACTATTTCGCCTATTTCCTTTGTCGGGTGCAGGACGCCCGTCGAGGTCTCTGAGGCCTGTATCAATACTGCCTTTATCGACGGGTCTTTCTTTAATTCCGCCTCCACCTGCGAAGGCTTTACGGCATATCCCCACTCTACGTCGATATTAATCGGCAGGACGCCGAAGGCCTCGCATATCTCGCTCCACCTCTCGCCGAATTTTCCGCCTCTAACAACGACTGCCTTGTCGCCCGGAGAAAGGAAGTTATTCACGGCGCCGACCATGCCGCCCGTGCCGGTGGAAGCCAGGATAAGGACGTCGTTATCGGTCTGGAAAAGCCATTTGAGACCGTTCTTGGCGGATTCCAGGATAGGTATGAAATCCGGGGAGCGGTGGTGGATAATCGGCATGGCCATGGCCGTCAAAGCCTCTGGCGGCACGGGCGTCGGGCCGGGTGCAAGGAGATAGGTCTTTTTCATGGTCAGAAACCTCCTTTAAGGCCGAACTACCGGCAAACAAGCCTTATCGGCCCGAATTTAACCGGAATATCGGTCTCAGCTAAAAGTAGTTGGTAATAAAATGAAAATATAGGACGCTGGATTTCCGGGAACCCGTTGTCCCGGAAAACAAAACGAAGCGATTCTTGTCAAACAACAGGCTTGACCGGGCCGGTAAACCGGCCTCGACCGGCAGGCAGATAGGCTTCGACCAAAACAACCGGCCCCAGCCAGCAAACCAGCCCCGGCGAAATGGACCTTTGCGGCCTTTGCCCCTGTAAAGAGGCGTCTGAAAATTAACATAAAGGCTTGATACTGTCAAGAATATTTTATTTTATAAAGGCATAACGGCTTCTACCGCACTTCCCTTATGCCCTTGAACTGCGCACCCTCAATTGTGAAATCCTTGTCAAGCCCCTCCGGGTTCACTATATATTTATCGAAATCCACGGTAAGAAGTATGCCGTGCGCGATGTCCTTTGCCGTAATACTCGCCGGAAGCGCCGCAGATTGAAGGTCTTTTGTTCCCGCCGTCTCCCCTGCCGGCAGAACCTCCCTGCCCCTTCCGGACATCGTGACATACAAATACGGTCTGGCGAGACTGTCATAGAATACTTTCTTTTTGAGGTTAAGCCCGGCGTCGTACTGCGCCTTCATGCGTGGCAGGAGTATGCCCGGAGCGACCCGCGCCTGGTAAATATCATAACCGCCGTCCGACTTTTCCGCAAGGAACTCCTCCCCTTCCTTCTTCTCCAGGAAAAGCGCCCGACCGATTATTTCCGGGTCCACCTGTATACCGTTTTCGGCCATGAATTTCTTGAAATATTCCCGTGAACCGGTATAAAGCCATCCCTCTGACGGCCTGTAGAAATAAAATTTATCACTTGTCAGAACAAGATCGAAAACCGTAAACCCCATGAAGGCAAGCCCCGTAAAACGGAACCTGTCGGGTCTTTCGAAATACAGAACGCCGTCCAGGCTCTGCGGGGTTTTACCCCGCTCCTGCGCCGTAACCTTGACAAACGCCTTGAAACCCTTGATGTCTTTAGTCCCGGCGGATGCCATTTTTATAATCTGATACGGCGGCGTGTCAACCGGGATAGGCACTATTGCCACGCGCGGCGCGCAGGAGGACAAAAGCAATGCAAGAAATAAAAACGGGATCACTCTTTTCATATTTGTCAAAGAATAACACAGATTAAAAAACTTCTCAGCAATTTTTCTCTTGACTCCGCGCGGCCATTATGTTTTGATATTGAAAATCTATTTCAATAAAACCGATTCACAACCAAGACCATCAGACCAAAATGAACAAGAGGATAGCCGACTTAAACAGGTATCTTGCCGACAAGGGCCTCAAGATCACCCGCCAGCGCGAAGCCGTGGCCCAGGTATTTTTCGACACAGACGGCCACATCAGCGCCGAAGAGCTTTACGTCAAGGTATCGCGCTCCTACCCCGGCGTCGGGCTCACCACCGTCTACCGCACCTTAAAGCTCCTGAAGGAGGCCGGCCTGGCAAAGGAGCGCCGTTTTGCGGAGGATTCACAGGGAGTATTTGAAAAAGAAGATACCGCAAGACACCACGACCATTTAATCTGCATTCGCTGCGGGAAAATTGTCGAGTTCAAGGAGCCTCTTATCGAGAAGCTCCAGGATGAAGTGGCCCAGAGGCACGGCTTCTCCGTTGAGGACCACAAGATGGAGCTTTACGGCCTTTGCAGTTCATGCCGCACCGCATAATCCAAAGTTTTTTTTAATATCCGGTAATTGAAATTGATTATCATGTTCTCAAATATTGAAAGGACCGGTTTTACAGAATGACAGCAAAGGGTTTAAAGAAGCTTCTGCTCGTCGGCAATCCGAATGTCGGCAAGAGCGTTATATTCGGCAACCTCACCGGCAAATACGCCACGGTCTCCAATTATCCCGGAACCACTGTCGAAGTGTCCACCGGCAATGCGATGATTAAGGGGGCGCAGTATGTCGTCATGGACACGCCGGGGGTCAACAGCCTCCTTCCTATGTCTGAGGACGAGCAGGTAACCCGCGACATCCTCCTTCACGAGGATTTCGATACGGTGATACAGGTGGCGGACGTAAAGAATCTCCGCCGCTCGCTCCTTATAAGTCTCCAGCTTTCCGAGATGGGCGTGCCGTTCGTGATGGCCCTGAACATGGCGGACGAGGCCGAGAACCTTGGAATTACTACAGACCTTGCGGCCCTGTCGAAAAGCATTGGCGTCGATACAGTCAGCACGGTCGCCACGAGGAAAAAGGGCATATCTAAGCTGAAAGAGGTATGCCAGACGCCCCGGCATTCCACGCTTTCGATTGTCTTCGGAGAAAGGGTGGAGAGCGCGGTAAAAGATATGGAGCCGCTCCTCCCGGATGCCAGAATATCCAGGCGCTCCATTGCCCTGATGCTGCTCGGCGGGGATTTAAGCCTCAGGAACTGGCTTCACAGCCTTATACCGGACAGCTCAATAGAAGCCCTGGAAGAGATAGTAAACCATGTCCAGGCACAGTATCCGGAGCCCCTTGGATATTACATAAACAGAAAGCGCCTTCAGGCGGTTGACAAGATTGTAAAGTCCTGCCAGTCCCGCGTGAAAGGCGCCAGGAAGGGCTTCAGGCAGTGGCTCGGCCTTATCACCATGCACCCGGTCTGGGGCCTGCCGATACTGCTCGTCGTGCTTTACGCCATGTACGAGTTCGTGGGCGTTTTCGGCGCCGGAACGCTGGTGGACTTCATGGAAAAAACCGTGTTCAACCAATGGATAAATCCGGTCATTATACGCCTGTTCAACTATGTCCCGGCGCCGTTTTTGAGGGAGCTTTTCGTGGGCCAGTACGGTATTGTGACAATGGCGTTGACATACTCCATAGCGATTGTCCTGCCTATAACCACGACATTTTTCATGGCGTTCGGGATACTCGAAGACTCCGGATACCTTCCGCGCCTTGCGATAATGGTGAACAGGGCATTCCGGCTTATCGGCCTGAACGGAAAGGCCGTCCTGCCGATGGTGCTGGGACTTGGGTGCTGCACTATGGCCACCCTGACCACGAGAATACTGGAGACAAAAAAAGAGCGTGTTATAGTTACGCTCCTCCTGGCGCTGGCAATACCATGCTCAGCCCAGCTCGGGGTAATAATGGGGATGCTTGCAGGCATATCCGCCGAGGCTACGATAATCTGGGCGCTTGTGCTTTTATGCGTCCTTTTCCTTACGGGCTGGCTCTCTTCAAAGATTATCAGGGGCGAGCCTTCAGATTTTATACTGGAACTGCCGCCGGTGCGCGTCCCCAAGCTTAGAAACATAGTGAACAAGACCATTGGCAGGATCGAGTGGTATCTCAAGGAGGCCGTGCCGCTATTCGTTCTTGGAACGCTTATTCTTTTTACCGCGGATAAGCTTATGCTCCTGGGGTTGATAGAAAAAATAGCATCCCCGGTCGTGGTTGGGCTTCTGGGCCTGCCGGAAAAGGCTACGGCGGCCTTTCTTATCGGCTTTCTCCGCCGGGATTACGGAGCCGCCGGTCTGTACGCGATGCAGAAAGCCGGAGAGCTTACACCGGCGCAGGTGCTGGTGAGCGTCGTGACGATTACGCTTTTTGTGCCCTGCATCGCCCAGTTTTTCGTAACGGTCAAGGAGCGAGGAGTCAAGACCGCCGTGGCGATGATGGCCTTCGTCTTTCCGTTTGCCATACTTGTAGGCTCCGTGCTGAACTTCGGCCTTAAGTTCCTGGGAGTAACCATTAAATGAATTTTAACTACAGAGGAGATTTATATGCAGCATGAGAAAGAACCGGGCGCGGGTTTTGTAGTAACCGGCGAGATAAGGGACGAGTTTCTGGAATCCCTGTGGCTCCTGGAAGAAACAGGCAAGGGCGGGAAAACCAGCAGACAGTCCGTGTTCGCCCTCGCCGTGCAAGAGGGCTATATCGAAAACGATGCCGGGGCCGAAGCCGTCATAAAGGATATGGCGGCGAGAGGTGACATTCTACTTGACGGAGAAGGCCTTTCGTTGAGTGATGCCGGACGGGAGGCCGCGAGGAACATAATCAGGAGGAAACGGCTCGCGGAAACACTGCTGTCGGAGGTCTTTGCGCTCGGGCCCATGGAGATGAAAAACGCCGCCTGCCAGTTTGAGCACATCCTAAGCCCTGAGGTTACGGACTCCGTATGCTCTTTCCTCGGTCATCCGCCGTCCTGCCCTCATGGAAAGCCAATCCCGCGCGGAAACTGCTGCAAAAAACTCGCGCATCATATCCGCCCGCTCGTTATGCCCATGAAGGACCTTGAACCTGGGAACCGCGCCCGAATTACGTTCATATCTCCGCGCGACCACGGCAGGATGGACAGGCTATCGACTCTGGGTATAGTTCCGGGCACGGACATAATCCTGCACCAGAAAAAGCCCGCGTTTGTTATCAGGGCCGGGGAGACGGAGCTTGCGCTCGATTTGGACATCGCGGCGGAAATTTACGTGAAGATAATCAGCTAAGATATTTAAGCAGCCAGCCGTCTGCTATGTCTATTGCGCCGTACGGGCATATCTCCTGACAGCAGAAGCACCTTATGCACTGGCGGTAGTTAATTTCTATTCCCGCATCGAGTCTCTTCATGGCCTTTGCCGGACACGTGTCGGCGCACATCATGCACAGCTTGCATTTACCTTTATCCACCCTCGGCCTGGTCGTCAGCGCGTCTTTCAAAAAACGCCTCGCCGTCTCCGGAATCGTCCATTCGAGGTGCGTCCCCGGCGGGAGGCTGAAATCCCTTACTCCGGCAAATTCAGGCGCGCTAAAATCGCCCAGCAGATTTATTGCGGGGTTTTCCGGAAAAAGCCCCTTATCACATGCGGCCTTGAGTGTCGGGAGCTTAAGAGGTTCTACTCCGAGGAACCTGCAAAGCATGTAATCCACGGCAAGAGCGTCTTCCCCGGCCATTATAAAGCCTGTCTCGCGCGGCCTGCCGCTGCCGGGGCCGTTCCCGTCCATGCTGACAACGGCGTCTACTATCGAAAGCCTCGGCTTTATCAAACCGTGCAATTCGACGAGCATTGCAGCAAAGGCGCTTTTGTCCACACCGGTATTCAAATGCCACTGGACCTTCCGTTTGCCTGGAATACAGCCGAAGAGATTTTTTACCGCGAGCGTAAGAAGCATCTGGCCGTGCGTTTTGGCCTTCGGAAGGTTTATTACCGCATCCGCATGAAGAACTTCTCTTGAAATCTCGAAATGCCTGAACGTGCCCGTACCGGTTACTTCTTCCGGCTCCGACAGTTCTATTAAAGCGGCGCCCTCCGCCTGCGCTACATCCGCGATGCCGGTAAGCTCTGCGATTTTTTTAAACGAGCCTATCGCGCCGGAATCACCTATCGACGGGATCCCGCCGGCATCACGCACAAGCCGGGCGACCGCGCGCACCACCTCCGGATGGGTCGTTACGGCTTTTTCCGGGGCTTTGGCCGCCAGCATGTTCGGCTTTATAAGGACGCGCTCGCCGGGTCGGACAAACCTCTCCATACCGCCCAGCAGACCCACAGCTTTTCTTATGGCGCCTTCGACAATATCTCTTTCGTAAGACCGGCACTTAAGCGCGCTTACAGCGTTCAATGGGATTAAATTTTCAGAAGATACATGCAGGCCTGACCGTCAATTCTCTGGTCAACATCTTCATTCGAGAGTTTGATTCTGGACATACCCTCGTTGGCGTAGACCACCCTGCCGCTTACGGACCTGCACGCAATCTGATAGATTGCCACAGGCTTGCCGTTTACCCTGGTATGTTCGCCGATGACGGAGCGGATTACCTGATGCACTATGCAGAATGGATGAAGTATTGCGCCCTTGTTTTTGTATATCTCCTTGTATTTCTCTTCGATATTCCGAAAATGTTCTGGAAGCTTTCCGTCCGGCCCCTGTAGAGAGCCGAGAAGTTTAAGGAGGGGGCAGTTATGGAGGACGACAATCTCGCCTTCGATTGTGGACTTGCCTTCGAGTTCTACAAGAGAGGTCTTTCCCGACGCGTGTTCTTTCAGGAAGTCGTCAAGGTTTTTATAGTCCTTGCCGCTTATCTCCACCGCTATCTCCCTTCCCTTCTCCTGAAGGTCGAAGATAATGGCGCTCATAAGCCTGCTTTTTTCCGGAATGACCTGCTTTGCCCACTCTTTGGTCAGTTTCTTTTCCAGATGAGACATAGGACTCCTCTCATTTGCTGCTTTTTATAGCTGTTCCAGAAATAAAAATACCTGCGCTCATCATCCGGACTCCGGCTGGAACGCAGGTATTTTTGAGTGATCCTGTAAAGTATCGTCAGGAGGCTTTGGCGTACTGCTTTGCATTCTGGGCTACCTTAGCAAATCCGGCAGGGTCCGACACCGCCATTTCGGCCAATACCTTGCGGTCCAGCTCTATGCCGGCGAGCTTCAGGCCGTGCATCAGCTGGCTGTAGGAGATGTCGTTCATCCTTGCCGCCGCGTTTATGCGGGCTATCCAGATGCCGCGGAACGTCCTTTTCTTGGCGCGCCTGTCTCTGTAAGCATATTTAAGGCCGCGGTCAACCGCTTCCGTAGCCGTCCTGAAAAGGCGGCTCCTGCCGCCGTAATAGCCTTTCGCCAGCTTGAGGACCTTGCTCCTTCTCCTCCTGGCTTTAAATCCCCTTTTTACCCTCGGCATGACATATCTCCTGTAACATTAATACGGCCGTTATCCCGGCCCGCCGCGTCTAACGGCTATTTGAAAGGAAGAAGCCTCTTAAGCATGGTTTCGTTGGTCTTGTCCGCATAGGATACCTTGGACAGTTTGCGCATTCTGCCCGCGGATTTGGAAGTAAGGAGATGGCTACCGAACGCCATGTCCCTTTTTACCTTGCCCTTGGCGGTAAAATTGAATCTTTTCGCCGCGCCCCTGTGCGTCTTAAGCTTATAGCCAGCCATTATACTACCCCCTCGTCGTCTTTATGTAATAAGGCCATCGCTCCCCCATTAAAACCCCGCAGGAAAGCGAGAGTGAGCAGGTTACACCATTAAAAACCGTTTGTCAAGAAGACTTTGGGGCGATTACCATCGAAAGCGCCCTGCCCTCCTGTTTCGGCATCTGCTCGATATTGCCAGCCTCCTGGATATCCACCACCACCTTGTTCAAAAGGGCGTTCCCAAGCTCGGTATGCGCCATCTCCCTGCCTCGGAAGATGACGGTAACCTTTACCTTGTTTCCTTCGCCAAGGAACCTTTTCGCGTTATTAAGCTTGAAGTTATAGTCGTGAACGTCCGTGCCGGGACGCATCTTGACTTCCTTGAGCTGTATTATTTTCTGGTGTTTTTTGCTCTCGTGGGCCTTTTTGGCCTGTTCATACTTATACTTGCCGAAGTCCATAATCTTGCAGACCGGCGGTACCGCCTGCGGGGCCACTTCCACCAGATCAAGCCCTCTTTCCTCCGCCGCCCGAATAGCCTCGAATACAGGCAGTATGCCGAGCTGCGCGCCGTCGTCCGCTATAACCCTTACCTCCCGCACACGAATCTCGCGGTTTATCCTCGTTGTCGGTTTTCCTATGACCTATCACCCCCTGTCGGTTTTTGTGTTGTTTTCATCCAGTATCCTCTCCATGAACTCCGCACCGGGCATCTGGCCAAGGTCTTTCCCGTCCCGAAGCCGCACGGCCACAGTGCCATTTTCCTGTTCCTTATCACCTGTTACAAGTATATACGGCACCTTCCGGAGAGTCGCTTCGCGTATTTTAAAGCCTATCTTCTCATTCCGCACGTCCGCCTCTGCCCGGATACCTGCGGCTCTAAGTTCGTCAACGGCCTGCTTTGCGTATGCACTCTGCCTGTCCGTAATAGTGCAGACGACGGCCTGCACGGGCGAGAGCCACACGGGAAATGCCCCGGCATAGTGCTCGATAAGGACGCCGAAGAATCGCTCAAGCGAACCCATCAGCGCACGGTGAATCATTATCGGCTGACGGGCGGTTCCGTCTTCCGCGATATATTGGACCCCGAAACGCTCCGGCAGGTTGAAGTCTACCTGGACTGTCGTGCACTGCCAGGAGCGGCCAAGCACGTCTTTTATTTTTATGTCTATCTTCGGCCCATAGAACACGCCTTCGCCAGGGTCAATGGAATACTCAAGACCCTTTTTCTCCAGAGCGCTCTTAAGCGCCTCCGTAGCCCTGTCCCAGTTCTCCTGCGTGCCTACCGACTTCTCGGGCTGGGTCGAGAGATATATGTCGTAATCCGAAAACCCAAAGGTCTTGAGCACGAAAAGCGTAAAGTCCAATACTTTGAATATCTCGTCCTGTATCTGCGCCAGCGTACAGAATATGTGCGCGTCGTCCTGCGTAAAGCCGCGCACGCGCATAAGCCCGTGAAGCGTGCCTGAGCGCTCGAAACGATATACCGTGCCAAGCTCGGCCCATCGTATCGGGAGCTCGCGGTAGCTGCGCATCTTCGATTTGTATATAGCTATGTGGAACGGGCAATTCATGGGCTTTATCTCGTATTCCTGCCCTTCCACCTCCATCGGGGAATACATGCTTTCGCGGTAGAAATCCCAGTGGCCGCTCTTTTTCCAGAGGTCGAGCTTCGCCATATGCGGCGTGTAGACAAGCTCATAGCCGCTCTTTACGTGCTCCGCCTTCCAGAAATCCTCTATTACCCGCCGCACTACCGCGCCTCTCGGATGCCAGAGTATCAGCCCCGGGCCGGTTTCCTCTTCGTAAGAGAAAAGTTCCAGCTCTTTCCCAAGCTTCCGGTGGTCGCGCCTTTTTATCTCCTCGAGGCGGTCGAGATAGGCTTTAAGTTGTTCCTTGTTCTGCCAGGCTGTGCCGTATATGCGCTGGAGCATCCGGTTATGCTCGTCACCGCGCCAGTACGCGCCGGCGGAATTTAACAGCTTGAACGCCTTTACATGGCCCGTAGATGGGATGTGCGGGCCTCGGCAGAGGTCTATAAAACCGCCCTGGTCGTAAATTGAGACCGTATCGGAATTCAATTCGTTTATGATTTCGACCTTGTAAGGCTCGCCCATTTCCGTGAAAAGTTTTACTGCGTCCGCTTTCGACATCTCTTTGCGGACGAAAGGCCTGTTTGCCTTTATTATCTCTGACATCCGGCCTTCGATTTTTTCGAGGTCATCCGGCGTAAAACCCCTCTCGAAATCGAAGTCGTAGTAAAACCCGTCTTCGATTGCAGGGCCTATTGTTACCTTAGCCCCCGGATAAAGGTCCTTCACGGCCTGCGCCATAATATGCGAAGCGCTGTGGCGATAGATTTCCTTGCCTTCAGGCGAATCGAAAGTTATTTCTTTTTCCGTACCGTCCGACAGAATAACCCGCATTCTTATTCGTTCTCCGAAATTAAAAAAGGCATCAATAGAAGGGACAACCTTCAATGACGCCCAAGCGAAATCACGAGTTTTACAACTGAAAATACCTCAAGGTCAATAAAATAAACCCCTCCGGGCCAGCAACTACTTCAAACATTATCAGCAAACAGGGAACTTTGTCAAGCCTTTTCGTGCAGTTAGTCCGGCAAAGCAAACGGCAATGACCATAAAACTCCGCCCCCAGCCGCCGATTCAGACATCCCGTCCCTGCCCCGGGTATGGTAGGCGCGGGCGGTTTCGAACCGCCGACCTCTTGCGTGTCAAGCAAGCGCTCTCCCCCTGAGCTACGCGCCTATACTCAATGCAGGAGCAGATTGTAAATTCAAGCGGCGATTTTGTCAAGCCATAAAAACTCGGCAAACAAAACAGCGGCTGAAAATTTCCTTGTCAAAAAAAAGGCCGACACATTGGTCGGCCTGTACGATTGACCCTTCAAGTCCTTATTACCGCAAGTCCGTCATCGTCTGGCGGCCCTGACGCGCCGCTTACTTTATGGCGTCCTTAAGACCTTTGCCAGCGCTGAACCTTGGCACCTTGGCGGCGGCTATCTTTATGGTTTCGCCGGTCTTGGGGTTCCTGCCCTTCCTTGCTTTCCTCTTGGTTACGGAGAAAGTGCCGAAACCGACGAGGGATACCTTCTGGCCTTTCTTCAGCGACGCCTTTACGGAGTCAAGACAGGCCGCAAGGGCTTTCCCGGCAGCCGCCTTGCTTATCTCGGCTGAGTCTGCCATCTTCTCGATAATTTCCGCTTTCGTCATTCTGTATCCTCCTTTCTTATGGAAATCGGATTACTTGGGATTAGTGCCGTGGAAAATGATGTTGAAGTATCTCTTACGGATGCCCGATTGTCAAGGGTTTTTTTATTCGGTATGCGCAGTTCGAATATTTTTTTCCTCAGGGTGTTCCGGTTTATGCCGAGGAGGTCGGCGGCTTTAAGCTGGTTGTAGTTGGTTTCGGAAAGCGCGCTGATGATAAGCGGCCTTTCGACAAGCGCTATTATCGAGTCGTAAAGATCGCTCTTCCCAAGCTTCTTTGTCTTCTTGAGGAACGAGTGTATACGCTCTTCGAGAAGGCCCTCGAATGTTATCCCGCCGCTTATCCTGATTCCCTCTTTCTCGCCTTTCATCAGGACTTCCAGGTCCTCCGGGAGTATGGCCATGGAACTCGAAAGCACAACCGCGCGCTTTATGCAGTTCTCGAGTTCACGCACGTTTCCGGGCCAGTCGTATTCCATCAGGCGCTTCAGCGCCTTGGGTGTTATCTGTTTTTTCGGCGCGCCGAGTTCCTGCGCGGTCTTCTCGATGAAGTGCTCCGCAAGGGCCGGCACGTCCTCTTTTCTCACCCTCAAAGGCGGGAGGTGCAGACTCACGACGTTCAGGCGGTAGAAGAGGTCTTCCCGGAATTTCCCTTCGGCCACAGCTTCCTCAAGCTCCCTGTGCGTTGCGGCGATTATACGGACGTCAGCCTTCAGTGTAACGGTAGAACCGACACGCTCGAACTCCCTCTCCTGTAACGCCCGGAGGAGCTTCGCCTGGAGGTTCAAGTCCATGTCCCCTATTTCGTCAAGGAAAAGAGTCCCGCCCGCCGCCTGCTCGAACTTGCCGATTTTCCTTGCCACCGCGCCTGTAAAAGCGCCCTTTTCGTGCCCGAAGAGCTCGGACTCCATCAGCTCTCTCGGTATCGCCGCCGAATTCACGACGACAAACGGCCCCGCGACGCGCTTGCTGTGTGCGTGAATCGCTCTCGCGATAAGCTCCTTGCCGGTTCCGGACTCGCCCGTAATAAGCACCGTGACGTCAGTCCCGGCCACTCGGCCCACGTCCTTGAATATC
>DAHWTK010000079.1 GCA_027328825.1 Nitrospirota bacterium | reverse complement strand
ACGTTTTTCGTGCCATCGACATGCACGGAGCGGAAGCTCTGGCCAAGCTGAGGCTGGATTATCCCGACGAGATGAATTACGGCCTCGCAGCCCTCTGCCGCCCGGACAAGAGATTCCGGGTCTTTCACGTCGCCCTGGGCGAGTTCTATATTGTCGCCGCTGAGCTCCAGTCCTTCCTCGTTGGTCCATATGTGTGGACGCCCCGGCGGGTATGGACCGAATGACGGCAAATCACCCCTACCCTTGCCCTCCCCCCTCGGAGGGGGAGGGTTATTTAAATTTCCCCTCCCTTGAGGGGAGGGGATTGAGGGAAGGGTGAAAAGCCTTATCGCCTTGTCCTTATTTCGGACGAGCGCGCGCACGCCCCTGCCGGACGAGGCGAGCTTCTTTACCAGGTGGCTTCCGACGAAGCCTGTCGCGCCAGTGATGAGGATCATAAGAGTATATTATAACGCAGTAACGCCCCCTCTGTCCCCCTCTTAAGATAAGAGGGGGAGGCGAAAGCCGGGGGAGTTATGAAAATATTAGTGTGTATGCGCGTGGACGGCGTCGCCATCATGGTCGTGGACGTGGCCGTGAGCGTGGCCGTGCCGGTGAACGTGCGCCGCCCGGCGTTCGCAGTGAACTATGTCGCAGACCAGGTTATTGAACTCGCACGCTCCCTTTTCGAGCTGAAGGGTGGTGTGGTTGATGTTGAAACAGGAAATGAGGCGGCAGTTTATGTCGTCTATTATCCTTTTTCTATCGCCCTGGTAGGCCGGGTTTATGAGTATATGCGCGGAGAGCGCGGAAATGCTCGGGCATATGCTCCATACATGGAGCCTGTGAACGTCCAGCACGTCCGGTACCTTCTTTATCTCCTCCACCACGGTATTGATGTCCAGGCCCTTCGGAACGCCTTCCAGGAGTATGTGCGAGGCCTCATAGAGCACCGTTACCGCACCGCGCAGGATTACGAGGGAGAATATGACGGAAAGAATCGGGTCTACGAGGTACCAGCCGGTGTAGTAGATTATCACGGCGCCGACTATCACGCCGGCGGAGATCAGGACGTCCCCGACGACATGCAGGAACGCGCTCCGGATGTTAAGGTCGTGCTCGTCGTGAACGTGCAGGCGGTGGACGACGAACAGGTTCACAAACAGGCCGAAAGCGGCGGCGGCAAGCATTCCAACGCTCTTTACCGGCTGCGGCGCGGATAGCCTGTGGACCGCCTCGAAGATTATAAAGCCGGATATGAGCACGAGGGTTACGCCGTTTATGAGGGCCGCGAAGACCTCAGTCCTGTGCCAGCCGTAGGTGCGGGTGTCGGTCGCGGGGAAGGCGGAGAGGATGATTGCGAAAAACGCAAGGCCCAGGGAGACCATGTCGGTCAGGACGTGGACGGCGTCCGAGAGAAGGGCCAGGGAGTTAGTCAGAAACCCCGCGACGACCTCGACCAGGAAGATAAGCCCCGTCAGGGCAAGGGAAAAGAGAAGGTTTTTCGACTGCTCGGTATCCGCCTTGAACCCGGCAAATAGTTTCATTAAAACCCCTTTAAGTCCGCCCCCTTACCACTTAAATAATAACCGAATTCCATCGCTTTTTCAAGGAAAATGCCTCCCGCTAAATCCTTGACTACCCATCCTTTCTCTGCTACTATCAGAAGTTACGTCCAAGGGGCCAATGAAAAAGATAAAATTCGTCTTCGCCATACACAATCATCAGCCCGTAGGGAACTTCGACCACATCGCGGAAGAGGCTTACCACGGCGCCTATCTGCCACTTGTCGAGGCCGTCAGGGACGTTCCTTGGTTCAAGGTCTGCCTGCACTTCACAGGCTCGCTCCTCGAATGGATTCTGAAAAGCCATCCGGAGTTCATCAGGAATGTTGCGTCGATGGTCGAGTCCGGACAGGCGGAGGTAATGGGCGGCGGGTTCTATGAGCCGATACTCGCCCTGCTCCCGGATGAGGACAAGCTGGGGCAGATAGAAAAGCTCTCGAAGTTCATAGAAGACAACTTTGGCAAGAGGCCCAGGGGAATCTGGCTTGCCGAGAGGGTATGGGAGCCGCATCTGCCGGCGGTTTTGCACGACGCGGGGGTAGAATACGTCGTGGTGGACGACTTCCACTTCAAGATGTCCGGTCTTCGGGACTCCGAGCTTACCGGCTATTTCATAACAGAAGAACAGGGGAAGACGGTAAAGGTATTCCCGGGAAGCGAGAGATTAAGGTATGTGATTCCGTTCAGGGAGCCGGAGGAGGCGCTGGGCTACTGGCGCAACATGCCGGACGCGGGCATTAACACGCTGTCCGTCATGGCGGACGACGGGGAGAAATTCGGCGTCTGGCCCGGGACTTACAAATGGGTATACGAGGACGGCTGGCTCAAGAGATTCATTGGCGCGCTCGAAGCGAACAGGGACTGGATAGAGCCTTCGACTTTCAGCGAATATATAGACCGTGAAGGCCCCAGGGGCCGGGTATATCTCCCGACATGCTCGTACATGGAGATGGGGGAATGGTCGCTCCCGGCGGCGGAGGCGGCCCAGTATGAGGATTTTGTGGACGAACTGAAAAACGAGCCTGGATACGACATAAAAAGGCTTTTCGTGAAGGGCGGGTTCTTCCGGAACTTCCTTTCAAAATACCCGGAAGCGAACGCCATGCACAAGCGGATGTTGCAGGTGAGCCGCAAGGTGCGCAGCGCCGGCGCGGGAGCCGGCGCCAGAGACGACCTCTGGCGCGCGCAGTGCAACGACGCCTACTGGCACGGCGTCTTCGGAGGGCTTTATCTCCCGCACCTCCGGGACGCGGTATACAGGCACCTTATAAAGGCGGAAGTAGCGGCGGAAGCCTCCACCCGGCTCTTGGAAGCGTCACCCTCCCCCGCAGGAGGAGAGGTTAATATTATTTCCCCTCGCCCGCGGGCGGGAGATGGGGATAAGGTGGCGAGGGCTATACAACCCGGCGACGGGGGCGAGTCCCTCTCCGTGGAGACCGCCGACCTTGACGGGGACCTCTCCGACGAGGTGATGATAGCCAACAGGGACGTCGCCATTTTTATCGACCCCGGCGAGGGCGGGATGATTTGCGAACTGGACTACCGTCCCATAGCCATGAACATGATGAATACGCTATCCCGGCGTCCGGAGGCCTATCACAGAAAACTCGTCCCGACACAGGAAGCTGATGCGGTAGACCGAAGCCAGTCCGTCGGCTCGACCGGCAGCGCGGCCACCATACACGATAAAATGTGCGCGAAGGAGGAGGGGCTTTCATCCCATCTGCACTACGACTGGTACAGGAAGGCATCGCTTATCGACCATTTCCTGGACGGAGAGATGGACTTCGAGGCATTCAGGAACGCCTCGCACAGGGAGGCGGGCGATTTTGTAAATGCTGCGTATTCGTCAAAGGTGAAGAAGTCCGGAGACAAGGTTTCCGTTGACTTATCCCGCACGGGAGAGGTGCGGGGACAGAAGGTGTCTGTCCGGAAGACCGTAACCGTCCGGGCCGCCGGTAGACCGGCATCCGGCGATAGCGGCTTCGATGCAGGTTATGTCATAAGAAACGAGGGAAGCGAGGAGATTAATACGGCCTTCGGCGTGGAGTTCAACTTCTCGCTTCTTGCCGGGAATTCCCCCGACAGATATTTCGAGATACCGGGGCATTCCCTTAAGGCCGGAAATTTCGCAAGCTCAGGGGAACTGAACAACGTCTCTGAAGTCCGGATGGTTGACGAATGGCTTGGGTATGCCATGACGCTTTCGTTCGGAGGCGCCGCGGCTCTTTGGCGTTTCCCGGTAGAGACGGTATCCCAGTCCGAATCCGGGTATGAGCGGGTGTTCCAGTGCGAAAGCATTGTCCCGGTCTGGCGGCTGACTTTGCAGCCGGGCGTTGAGGTACCGGTTTTGATAAAACTGAGGCTTGATAGAAGATAGCGCGGCCCAATCTGTAGGGCGCAATTTATTGCTTCAGCTACATATTTCAGTTATCGGCAAGGGGTTTTTATGGGCAAGTTTTTAGTAGTTCCGGCAATGTTCGTTTTTATTGTAGTCAATGCCGCCTGCGCGATGGCGGTACAGCCATCCACCGCGCCGAACGGTAAAACCCCGTCCTTCGCATCCGCGACGACAGTGGATACCGTAGACCGGATGGCCGGAGAGGTGCTCGATCGCTTCCCGCGCGCGGAGGGGAAGGTAACGGCGGCGGACGAGAAGACTGTAACGGTGAACATAGGGGCCAAAGACGGCCTCTTCAAGGGCATAGAGGTGCATCTTTTCCGGCCCGGGAAACCCATATTCCATCCGATAACAAAGGCCATACTCGGTTACCGTGAAACATCCCTCGGGAGTTTTATCGTGGACAAGCTTGGCGCCCACGAGGCATCGGGCAGGATAACGAAGCTCCTTGTTACGCGGATAATACCGGGCGATACGGCCCGTCTTTCAACCCGTAAGGCCAGGCTCCTCTTTGTCTCCGGGGGCGATGTAAATGAGCCTGTAAAAGACAGGCTCCTCCACATTCTTCGCGCCTCCGGGCGGTTCGAGATGCCGGGGGTGAAGGATCTCCCAACCCCTGCCGTTAAAGGCGATATAGCCGGCCTGGCAAAGGCGAGCGGCGCGCAATACGTCTTAACGCTTGCGACATCGCCCACGAAAAGGCCGGACAGGACCAAGGTCGGCATTGTCCTTTACGCTTCGGACGGGACGGAGACGGAGAACCTGTCTTCGCTTGTGGATTCGACGAGCAGCGTTTATAAAGCGGAGGAGATGGGCATCCCGCTCGTCATAGAGGAGCGGCGGGATTTCTTCTACATGGACGAACTGCCTTACAGGGCGGAGCATTTCGCCGCCGGGAACATAATGGGGGACGGCAAGACGGAGCTTGCAATATCCACCGGCGACAGGATAATCATATACAGGCTCGAAAAAGGCGTGCTGCACGAGCTATGGCGCGAACCGGAAGCGCACCCCGCCGCGCAGCTTGATGTCGAATGCGCGGACATCGATGGAGACGGGCGAGACGAACTATACGTTACGGCCTACGGACAGGGCCGCGCGCAGTCCTATATCATAAAATACGACGGAAAAGACTTCAGGAAGGTATACGGCCCTTCGCCCGTTCTCTTCAGGGTGCTCGACATGCCCGACGGCAAAAAGAAGCTCCTTACCACCACAGTCGGCATGGAGTCGCCCTATTCCGGGATTATATACCAGTCCGAATGGAAGAACGGCAGGCTCGTGAGAAAAGGCAGGTTTAAACTGCCTTCCAGGATACAGGACCCGTACGGTTTTGCAATACTGGGCGTTCCCGGAAAGAACAAGCTGGGCAAAAAAACGACCGTCCCGCTCTATGTGTGGGTGAACGATAACGACTACGTGGAAGTGCTAGACCATAACGGCAAAAAGCTCTGGGAGAGCAATGAGCGCTATGGCGGATACGACAATTTCTTTGAAGTGAAAAGAAAAAGCATGATGTTCGCCGGGGCGGACGACCGGGGGAAGATAAAAGGCAGGGTCATTGTCCGCACCGGGCCGGAAGGCGAGAAGGAGGTTGTAATAACAAAAAACAACGCCTCTACAAACATCATCCGGCGCTGGCACGGCTACAGCGGCGCGGAGATATATTCCTTTGTCTGGGACGGCAAGGGCCTTGAACAGAAATGGAGCGTAAAGAATATCGGGGGATACCTGGCCGACATTTATATGGGCGACGTCCTGAATGACGGCAGGGATGAAATTGCGATAATCACCGACCCGACATTTGAACTTGAGCATAAGTCCAGGCTTAACCCGATGGGCGGGGTATCGTCCATGACAAACGGCATTGCGAGCCGCGCGAAGCTCCTGTTGTACAAGATTCCGCAGAGGTAATTTTGGAGCACACGCTGACCCAAGTAAAAAACTATGCGGATTTGACGCCTGCCGAGCTTCGGGCGCTGGTTGACCCCATGCGCCTGCCGAGGCACATGGCGATAATAATGGACGGGAACGGCAGGTGGGCCGCAAGACGCGGATTGCCGAGAATCGCGGGCCACAGGAAGGGAATGGAGGTAGTGCGGGAGGTTGTAACGGCCTGTTCGAGGCTTCATGTCCCGGCGCTCACGCTCTATGCGTTTTCGACGGAGAACTGGAAGAGGCCGCCGCTTGAGGTTTCAGTGCTCATGTCGCTTTTGACGCTTTACCTGCGTCAGGAGCTTTCTCTTATGAAAAGGGATAATATCCGCTTCTCTACAATCGGGCGCGTGGAAGACCTCCCGCCCGAAGCGCGGGCCTGGATAGAGAGAGCAAAGGCGGAGACGGCGGGGAATACCGGCATGGTGCTCGACCTCGCGCTCTCGTACGGCGGGAGATGGGAAATAATCGACGCCGTGAAAAAGATTGCGGCGGATATGAAAGCCGGAAACATTGAGCCGGACGCCCTGGACGAAAAGATTTTTTCCGGGTATCTCGATACACGGTACATGCCTGAACTCGACCTCGTAATCAGGACGTCCGGAGAGCAGAGGATCTCGAATTTCCTGCTCTGGCAGACGGCATACGCGGAGCTTTATTTCACGGAGGCCCTCTGGCCGGACTTCACGGAGAGAGACCTCCTGGTTGCGATACTCGATTACCAGGGCAGGCAGAGGCGTTTTGGGAAGACATCCGAGCAACTGGGGAGTTAAATGGGCTACAAAAGAGTTCTGACGGCAGTTTTTGCGATACCGTTGCTGTTCCTCATAGTGCAGTATGCCGGGCCGCTGGCATTCTTTTTCCTGATACTGGCGGGGGTGATGGTCGGCCTGTACGAGTTTTACAGGATGTTCAAGAACAGCGGATACAGGCCCCAGACGTTCGTGGGTATGTTCGTGGGCGCGCTGGTGATAAGCGGTTTTTACGTCGGGGCCGAGATTCCGGACTGGCCATACGCGACGGTATTCTCACCGGATGTCATGGTCGCGTTCGCGTTTGTCGTGGCGCTTCTCTTCCGGCTCTTTTCACGCAAGGACATAAACGGCGCGCTGGTTGACGTGGCCCTCACGTTTACCGGTGTCGTTTACGTCGCGTGGTTATCCGCCTATGTAATCCTGCTTCGCTCCTGGAAGACGCCTGATGTGGACGGACGCCAGCTTGTATTCTTCCTGTTCACCGTTACCTGGGCGACGGATACCGGTGCGTATTACATAGGGAGCCATTTCGGCAGAAAAAAACTTTATCAGAAAATAAGCCCGCACAAGTCTTGGGAAGGCGCCGTCGGCGGCCTTATGGCCGGTATCGGCATGTCGCTCGTCTGCCGTGTCTGGTTCTATCATGCGCTTCCCCTGCACGACGCCATAGGGCTTGGAATAGTCCTGGGGATAGTCGGGCAGGTGGGGGACCTGGCAGAGTCCATGATAAAAAGGAGCGCCAGGACGAAGGACTCCGGCGGCATATTCCCAGGGCACGGCGGTTACCTGGACAGGGTTGACAGCATGCTTCTGAACGCCCCGGCCCTTTATTACTACACGCTCGTAGAGCTTTCCGCAAGGGTTATATCGCTGAAATGAAAAATCTTTCCATACTCGGATGCACAGGTTCAATAGGCGTAAACACGCTTGACGTTGCGCGCCGGTTCCCGGAGAGGTTCAGGGTCATGGCGCTCTCATGCGGCGCTAATATAAACCTCCTTGAGGCCCAGGCGAGGGAGTTCTCCCCGGAAGTCGTCACGGTGCGGGATAAAAAGGCCGCAGACGCGCTCAGGAAGCGCCTGGGCGGCGGTATCCGCGTACTGCACGGAGTCGATGGGCTTGTTGAGGCGGCGTCGCTTGACGGCGTGGATATGGTGGTTTCGAGCATAGTGGGTGCGGCGGGCCTTGTCCCGACGATGGCCGCGATAGAGTCCGGCAAGGACATTGCCCTTGCCAACAAGGAGACCCTGGTATGCGCCGGTTCGCTGGTCATTGACGCGGTCAGACGCAAGGGCGTAAAACTCCTGCCTGTGGACAGTGAGCATTCCGCCATATTCCAATCCATGAAGGGCC
>DAHWTK010000078.1 GCA_027328825.1 Nitrospirota bacterium | reverse complement strand
CGCTGACAATGGGCACCGGTGCACAGGGCCGAGGGTCCGGAGGCGGCAAATCGCTGGCCCTGGGAAAAGTGCACGACCAAGTGCGGGGCGACATAAAGAAGGCCGATGCGAAGGCGCTCTCGAAGACCGTCAGGAACCAGATAATAGCCCCGATTGTCTGCTATAACTTCGGCTTCGACAAGGCCGTCCCTAAGTTCAGGCTTTTGGCCGACGACGCCAAGGACCTCGACGGCGAGATAAACCGGCGCGCGACCGGCCAGAAGATGGGCTATAAGTTCACGACCAAGGACATGAGCGAAACCTTCGGTTGGCCGGTGGCCGAGGATGGTGATGAAATATTGACGCCCATACAGGGCGGCGCGAACGTCAACGTGGACGACAACAGCGACGAATCGCAGTCCTCGAACAAGGCGTCCGTAAGAATACCGATACCGCTCAAGGCCGCTCCTCCCGCGGCCCCGGATGTAGTGGACGAGATGACCGCGCGGCTTATGAAGGAAGCCGACATGGGCGGCCTGATGACCCCGGTAGCAAAACTGGTGATGACGGCGGCGAGCATGGAAGAGCTTAGGGACAAGCTCCTGGACATGTACGCCGAAATGGACGCGGCGGACCTGGGCGCTCTTATGCAGAGGGCTTTTACGGCGGCGGAGCTTTCCGGGAGATACGAGGCGAACAATGGCCGGTGAGACCGTAGACTTCGGCAAAGTCCCGTTCGACGAGGCCATAGATTACATGCGGGGCAAGCTCGACCTTCCCACGCGGAAGTGGACTGACATCTGGGAGGGTATGCACACGAGGGCGTTTGTCGTGGCGGGCGCAATGAAGTCGGAAGTCCTTGTGGACCTGCATAACGCCATAAACAAGGCGATAGCCGAGGGCACGACGATAACGGATTTCAGGAAGGCGTTCGACGCCACGGTTAAGAAGAACGGCTGGAACTACAAGGGCGGTCGCGGTTGGAGGACCGGCGTTATATACGACACGAACCTCCGCACGGCGTATGCCGCCGGGCATTACAAGCAGATGATGGACCCGGCTGTGCTGGCGGCCCGGCCTTACTGGCGGTATATCGGCGGCCTGAGCGAACATCCGCGCCCCCTGCACCTTTCCTGGACGGGGACAGTACTGCGCTTTGACGACCCCTGGTGGGATACGCATTACCCGCCCTCGGCCTGGGGATGCAAGTGCCAGGTCGTGAGCGCCTCCGCGACGGAGATGGAGCGGGACGGCCACCAGCTATCACCCAAGGCTCCGGACAACGGGACATATGAGTGGACGAACCCCGGCACCGGCGAGATCATGACAATCCCGAAAGGCATAGACCCCGGTTGGGCCTATAACGTCGGGAAGGCGGCGTGGGGATATAACGAGGCACAGAGGCTGATGGAAGACCCTGGGCCGTTTAAGGACATCGATCCGCGCGGGCCGTATGCCTACAAACTCCCGGAAAAGCTTGTACCGGTAGAGCCGGAGGCGAAAATGGGAGTCCGGGCGCACACAGAGGAGGGCATGCGCCAGGCGCTGAAAGACGCGATCGGCGGCGATGAGGCCGCTTTCAGTGACCCGACCGGCGAGCAGGTCATGGTCAACCAGGCGCTGGTCGACCATATGATGGAGACGCCGTCAAGGTCTGATGGGAGAGAGGCTTTTTTCCCCTTTATAAAACAGGTGGTGGAGAAACCTTCTGAAATTTGGGTGAGTTTCGCTGAAAGTAAGGCTACCGGCAAGGTTGTGATAAGAAAAAAATATGTAACGGCACTCGATATTGGGAAGGGCAACGCTGTCGGCATGGTGGTCGAGTCGCGGAAAGGGATTTGGACGGGCTTGACATTTTATCCGGGGGACCTAAAAGGACTGAACAGCATGAGACGCGGCAGGTTGCTTTGGAAGAGGTAGCGGCCTCAGCCCCCCGTGCGGAGCTGCGCCCTTCGGCTTCCGGTATTGATGCGCGGCTCACCGGAAGTCCAGATAAGAAATTATACCCCCGGCATCCGGGAAGCGCAAGCGCAATCTTCGGGCGAGCGCGTAGAAAGCCCGGAGGGCGTTTAAAGAGGGACTGGGGGTAGGTTGGTAGCCCCCGGGGGGGCGAAAGCGCAACACAGAGGCATTAAACGCGGGTTTAAACGAGTTTTAAAAGAGAGGCGAGGCGGCAAGTGGCGGCATTTGAGCCCTTGAAGGTAAAAATCGACGATTCCGGGATAAAAAAGCTCCTGGAAATGGGCAGGCGCGCGGGCAGTCTGGAACCGGCCTTCAGGTTGATAGGCGAGACGGTCAGGACCTCCATGGTAAAGAACTTCGAGGTGGGAGGGCGGTATTCGGAGCCGGGCAGCCCGAAAGGCGGCAACAAGAAGTGGAAGCCCCTGGCCATCGCCACCCTCTATTCAGGCAGGAAGAAAAAGAACGTCCTGAATAAAAAGGGCGGTTACAGGAAGGGAATGAGCCCGGACGAGATACGCGAGAGACGCAAGATACTGATTAAGAGCGGCCTTCTTATGAGCAGCCTCACATATATCCCCAGCAATGGCGGCGTGGTGATTGGTTCAAACAGGGACTACGCGGCCATTCAGAACTTCGGCGGGAAGGCGGGGCGCGGCAGGAAGATAACCATTCCGGCCAGGCCGTTCCTGGTTGTCCAAAACGAGGACTGGCGGGAGATAAACCTTGAACTTACCGATTATATCCTGAGAGGGGTGTTACATGCCAGATAAACCGAAAGGCGAATACGGGACGCACGAAGAGGCGGGATACGCGGATCCCGGATACCAGAAGGACGGCAAGCCCAGGTATCCGCTTAAGGAAAACGGCCAGTGGGACGAAACAAGGATCGAATCCGCCTGGCGTTATATCCACCAGGAGAAGGACCGCACGGAATACTCTCCGGAGGATTGGCGGAAAATTGTGAAGCACATCGAATCCGTCATGAAGGAACGCGGGATGCACTTCACCCCCTCCAAGGAGATGCAGGCGCACAAGACGGGCGAGCAGGTCACCGAGGTAGAACGCATGGTGCTTGCATCCAAAGAACTTAACGGCGTCCCGGAATGGATACAGCTTTGTCCGCCGGGCAGGATAGCGCCGACGGGACATCCGCCCTTTATTAACGATGCCGCCGCGCGCGCTTTGATTTTAAAGGACTTTTCAAAGCGCAAGAACGACATGTTAATCGACTACGAACATCAGAACCGCTCGGGCGGCATCGCCCCGGCTGCCGGTTGGATAAAGGAGATGCAGGACAGGGGCGATGGCCCAGAGGGGGGCATCTGGGGGCGCGTCGAATGGACGGACCGCGCCGCGCAATATCTGAAAAACAGAGAATACCGTTATTTTTCGCCCGTGGTCTTCAGGCGGTTGTCCGATGATCGGTTAGTAAAGATAGACCACGGTGCGCTGACAAACGACCCCGCGATAGACGGGATGGTCCCGATAGTAAACAAGGCGGGTAAACCTGAGCCCTACGGCTCACAAAAGAAGGAGGATGTTATGCCGAAGTGGTTGAAAGACCTCCTCGGAATGCCGGAGACGGCAACCGAGGAAGAGGTACAGACCGCGTGCCGGAAACGGATCGCGGACGGGGACACGGCTGTCGAGGCCCTGAAGACTCCGGAGGTTCCGGGCGAGATTGTGGAAGCCCTGGGCCTGGACAAGGGCGCGAGCGTGAGCGTCTGCAAGGGGACGATAGAGGGGCTGAAAAAGCACTCCGAAACCAGCGCACTTGCCGCCGAGGTCGCGTCGCTGAAGGCGGAGAATGCCAAGAGGAAGGCCGAGGACGCCGTCATGCAGGCGCTGAAGGACGGCAAGGTCACCCCCGCGAACACGGTCTGGGCGCGCGAGTACGCCGAGAAGGATCTGGACGGATTCCTGGCGTTCTGCAAGGCCGCCCCGAAGGTTATCGAGACCGGAGAGGTGGCGAAGGGGAAAATCCCCGGGGAGGGCGGCGGCGCTCTCACTGAGATAGAGATCGCCGGGTGTAAGAACATGGGCATCGACCCGAAGGAATTCGCCGAGTATAAGGCGAAGACGAAAGGAGAGGCATAATGGCGGCTTTAGGCGCGGAGAGAGATACGGCGCGGAAGGAAGGAGCATTCGAGGCATACCCGCTTAAAGCGGGAGTCAAGATATATAAAGGAGGCATGGCCTGCACGGACGCGAACGGGTATCTCGTGCCCGCATCGGATACCGCGGGCCTGAAGTTTGCGGGGATGTCCAGGTCTACCTACGACAACACGAACGGTGCGAACGGGGCGATAACCGGCGAGGTGATGCGCAAAGGGATGTTCATGTACGATTCCGGGCACGACCTTACCGGCCACGAGGGAGAACTCGCATATGTGGCGGACGATCATACGGTCGATCTGACCGGGAACGTCGCGCACCAGATATTGGCGGGCGCGATTTCGCACGTCGATTCCGCCACGGGCGTCACCGTGGACTTTGAAAGGAGGGCATAATCAATGGAGATCAATCAGTATACCGGACAGGCTGTCGTCGATTTCTTGTTCGTGAGTCTGAACAAGCAGTTTGACGACACCTTCAAGCTCTATAAGCCGCTTTACACGAAAGTGGGCACCGTCGTCCCCTCAAAGTCCAGGACGGAGATATACAACTGGATGGGGAATATCGAGAAGATGAGGGAATGGCTGGGCGAGAGGGTCATAAACAACCTCAAACGCTACCAGTGGACGATCGACAACAAGGACTGGGAGGATACTATCGAGGTCGAGCGCAACGACGTGGAGGACGACATGCTCGGCATGATAGGGAACGACGCCAAAAACCTCGGTTACGCGGCGGCCTCACATCCGGACGAACTCATCTTCGACCTCATGCTGGGCGGCTTTGCCAATTTGTGTTTTGACGGGACGCCGTTCTTTAACGATAGCCATCCTCTCGGGCCTAACGGGTTGCTCCAGTCCAACCTCGGCCACGGCGCGCTTAACGAGGCGAACTACGCGGCGGCAAGGGCGCAGATGATGAGTCTGGTGGACGAGGCTGGAAGGCCCCTAAACCTCGTGCCGGATCTCCTGATAACGGGACCCGCACTCGAAGGGATGGCAAGAAGCATTCTGATGCCGGGCCTCACCGCAGCCACGACCCGCGACTGGGTAGGCACTGCGGAGTATCTCGTCGTGCCCATGCTGAGCACGAACCCCAACGCCTGGTACCTGATAGACACCAAGCGTCCGATGAAGCCGTTCATCTACCAGACGCGCAAGCCGTTGCAGTTCGTCCAGATGAACAAGCCGACGGACTACCCGGTCTTTATGAACAAGAAGTTCATCTTCGGCTGCGATTGCAGAGACAACGCGGGATACGGCCTCTGGCCGCTCTGCTACGGCTCCGACGGCACCGCGTAACCCTCACCCCCTTGCCCCTCTCCTGCGAGGAGAGGGGTGAAAGGAAATATTTAAAGGAGGTTTAAAACATGAAAAAGCTGCTTTTGATAATGGCCGCATTGCTCGTGGCCTCGGCCACGGCGTACGGCGCTGTGATATTCAACCCTCCGCAACAGGGAAACGCCTCATACGGGTCGAATTCGAGCGGCACTGTCTATTCCTACAAAAACTGGACGGGCGCTGGGAGCACGGAGAGATTTTGTCCGGATGTCTTTCACGTGTCCGGCTGGAGATATGTGACGGTGCAATGGAAAGGCGTTACCGCGCTCGGCAATTATTCCTCGATTGCGGGCACCTTGAAAATCTACGGTGGGCCTTCCGCGACCGGGCCGTGGTCTCCGATTGATGTCGGAACGACCGCATTGTCGTATACCAGCGACGGCTCCGTCACCTTTGAAAATGCGAACCCGTATATCGCTGTCTCGTGGACCCGGACGCGGAACGCAGTGAACCTGTATGTCACACCCGGCAACGTCGGATTCTAATTAAAGGAGGTGGTTCGATTGGCTGATAACGGCAAGTATCTACAGGTAATGGTCCTGCGGAAAGACCCCTATTACCGGGGCGGCCAGAAGCTGGAAGGCGTCATGTGCTTCGCGCCCGGCGCTCTGAGCCAGGAGCAGGAACGCTCGATAACCGGCGACGGCTCAGGGGTAATCAAAGCGTTGTACGTGGACACGCCGCCAGACGGCGCGACGATAATCGGGGCGCCAAAGACCGAAAAAGCGAAAGGAAAGTAGCGCTCCCTTTTCACCGACCATTTTCGTGAGGTTAGGAAAATGGTCGGGGTGAACGGAGCCGCAAATAACCAGAATAAAGGAGCGATATGAACAGATTCTTCGCAGTCCTCGTAACGACAATCGCCATTTTGGGCGGATGCGTGCTTTACGCCGCCGCCGACGGCATCAACATCCAGTTAAACGGCAACTACCTGCCGCTTTCCGGCGGGACGATGACCGGCGCGATACGCGGAGGTCAGTCTGTTACGTTCGGGAATGCCACCTGCATCCCATGGGGCGACGGTGAGCACCTTACGCATATCTATGGCAATAACATCGACTGGGGCACCGTGCCTGCTGCTCAAGGGGGCGCTGGTTCGAACAACGGCATCCTGAAGGCCAACGGAACCGGCATCGTAAGCACGGCCACGCCCGGCACAGATTATCTCACGCCGACCGGTTCCGGCGCGTCGCTTACGGGTATTACGGCTTCTCAGGTAGGGGCCAAGAGTCAGAGCGCATTCGGTATCTATTCCGGCAACCAGGCGCTGAATATTTCCGGACTTCTTGCGGACGACAATACCTACGGCTCGTATGTCAGCGTGAAGCATTTCGGCGCGAAGGGCGACGGGACGACGGATGACACGAACGCAATTTTCGAGGGCGTAACCTCGTGCATCCATAACAACAAAGTCCTATACATCCCGGCGGGCACATACAAAATGACTTATGACGTGCGCGGGATTATCCCGGATTCCTCCCCGTATGTCGGGTTCACGATGCTTGGTGCGGGCCGCACAAAGACAATCTTCAAATACTCCGGCGTGGGAGCGCCTACGCTCTTTCATTTCGACTGCAATAACCCAAACGGCGGCGGCTTATATGTTCATCTGGCGCATTTCAGGATTGACTTAACCGGCGCGCCCGCAGGGACGAGCGGCATACAGTTCGTGGGCATCTGGCGTTCGGTCATCGATGACCTGAAGATTATCCGGGACGCCCTGACGCCCAAGAGCGGATTCGGCATTAAGATTGCCACAGACCCGACTTACGGCATGGGCGCATTCGACGACAAGATTTACAACTGCGATATAGAAGGATTCGATACGGCTATCGACGCCGAAGGCACAAATTTAACGACGAATACCGTAACGAATCTGTCAGTTATAGATAATTTCATTATAAATAATAATTTCGGAGTCAAGCTGATATTTGCCGAAGGCGCACTGCTCGCCGGAAACGAGATCGGGCAGAACTCCAAGGATAACGTAAATCTTACGGCGTGTGATGGCGTTCATATCGAGGGCGGCACGATTGAAGCTGCGGGACATTGGGGTGTGAACATGGACCAGGACTCCGGCGGACTCGGCCTGAACCAGGACGGCACAGTTACGAAAAACGTATATATCGATACTCCGATATTCAATAACATAAGCGGGGACGTTAATTGGAACCATAACCGCGAACCATATTACGTCCTGACGGATGCCGCGAATATAACGCTGAACGCGAATATCGCAAACGTCTTTTGGATTACGCCGTATCAGAACGAGACCTACGCAGTCGTCGGCGGGACGCCGGGGCAGATGATAACGGTCTTTGTTTATACGTCTACGAACACGACGAGCTACACGCTGACGTTCGACGGTAATTACTTCAATTCCCAGGGGCCGCTTTCAACCGGCACGACGGCGGCGAAGATGTTTACCGTGAACTTTATTAATCGTGGAAATAACGGATGGACGGAGATTAGCAGAACAGGGCCGATGTAAAGGAGAAAGAGTAATGAAAAAACAGAAAATAATATCCGTCATTCCCGAGCGGTTCAATCGGGAACCCAGTGACTTTAAAAGGCGCTGGGTTCCTGCGTTCGCAGGAATGACATGCTTAATTATTGCCGCCATTTTCGCTATCA
>DAHWTK010000077.1 GCA_027328825.1 Nitrospirota bacterium | reverse complement strand
CGGCGATAGGGTGAGGAACATGGGAAGAAACAGAAAAACAAACGCGCTTAAAACCGTAAAACTCTTATTCGGGGCCATCTCTATCCTCCGTTGCTCATGCAAACAAAACTGCACAAACATAAACCGGAATAACCCCGAAAATCCAATTAATTGTACTTAATTAAGCGTTATTAATCAATGAGTTAATATGTTTTGATTTGCTTGTATGATAAAAAAACACGCAATGCACAGGACTATGCATTGCGTGTTTAACGGGAAACTTTACCTGGCGGATTGTCAGCGGATTGTCATGAAATACTCTATGTATTCATGATCGACGATGCTGTGCAGAACATTTCTGCGGTTGATTATTCCGATGACCTTGTCGTATTTTATCACGGGCAACGAGACGATGTAATGCTTTGTCATGATGTCCATGACAGATTCCATGGAATCGTCGTGATTAACCGTTACCACCTTGGGACTCATCAGTTCGCCGACCGTGATCTCGTCCAGATCCTTGCCCATCCTTGCAGCCTTCAGGAGGTCGAATTCAGAGATGATTCCGATAATCTTCTCCGACTCGTCGACCACAGGCATATGGCCATAGTCTTCGCTAATCATGTAACGCGCCACATCCCTGCATTTCGCTTCTTTTTTTGGCGCCTTGACTTTACCCATGACCTGTTTCGCGATCATGCAAACCTCTAACGCCGATAGACGTTCAATCGCCAGAATATGTATTTATCATGCAGTTTCGCATATTCTTGGCAAGCGTGGCCATGAACATCATCCCCATCTGAACGTCCGGCTCCCTCATCAGGGATACCAGGCTCTTTATGCCGGGCTTGGGTGGATTAACCGCGAACTCGTTGATGGTCTTGGACAGACATGTCGTCATGCCCCTCATGCTGTCAAGAATATGCGGCGAGGCCAGTTCTTCCACAAACGAGGCCATCAGACTCGCCATGCGCTGAACCATGGTATCAGTAATGGCATTGGATATTACGGCCAGCATATCCGATGCCTCGGAAAGCGTTTTGAGGTTGCCGGATTTCTGGAGTCGTTTCAGTTCCCTTATGGCGTCAAGCATACATGGGTCCGCAGCTTCGTTGGCGATAGCCAGTAATTCTCCCATCATAATCGCGTTGTGCTCTACCATTTTTTCCGTGACGGAATTGGACATAAATGAGATTACAGTCTTTATGTCCGCAATGGCTGGGTCTTCGGCAGGCGCGCCTGTCGCGGCATTAGCGCCAGGGATTGCCTTGGCGGCCTGTGCGAGTAATTCCAGCGCCCCGGACTCGTGAAGCTTTGTCAGGCTTTCCACGGCTTGAAGCAGAGCCGCCGCAGTATCGGGCTGGGAGAGTTTTTCGGTTAATGTGCTGGCAGCGTTGTCCATCATAATATACCCTTTGCGGAAAGCCAATAGAGCCTGTTATAACCCAGTTTCATCCAGTGGATCATTTTGGATGGGGGAACCGGGGTAGGCGGAGTTTTGTAGTTAAACCAGATGTATGTCGCCTCGTCGAAAGAGGTCTCGACAAAGCAGATGACCTTGCCGTCGTATTCCGTCTCGCTATAGCCTTCCGTAATCTCCGAGGAAATCCTCTCCGCGACTATGTGCGACTCGAAATGCGCCGTAGAGCCTGCCTTGCTTATGGGGAGATTGGTCGTGTCTCCCACTACATACACGCTGTCGGAGCCTTCGTTGTGAAGGGTCTTCTTGTCGGTTGCTATCCATCCGTCTTTACCAAGTCCGGATTCGGCTACGACCGGGGCGCCCTTGTGCGGCGGGACGCTTATCAGGAGGTCGTAATTAAGCTCGCTTCCCTCCATTGAGCGCACGACCTTCTTCTCCGCGTCTATCTCTTCCATGTTGAAGAACGTCTCGGATTTTATACCCTTCTTCTCGAACTCCGGCACCGCCCAATTGGCGACGGGCTCAAGTGAATGCAGCCTGTTGATGGGGTAGGTGTAGAAAAGCTCCACCTTGTCGAGCATCTCTTTCTGCTTGAAGTATTCGTATAGCATGAAGGTCATTTCAAGTGGGGCTACCGGGCATTTGTGCGGCACTCCGACCGTGATGGCGATTCTTCCGCCGGGGAAATCCTTCAGGGCCTGGCGAAGTTTCTTTGCGCCTTCCATGTCGTAGAACCAGTGCCCGCCCTCTTTAAGTCCGGGAATATCCTCAGGCACAATCCTGGAGCCTGTGGCTATGACAAGATAGTCGTACGGAAATTCCTTGCCGCTCTGGGTGCGCACTATCTTGTTTTCCTTGTCGATCTTTACGGCAGGATCGACAAAGAGGTTTATGTTCTGGTCGAGGAGTTCTTTTTGCTTCCTTACGATCTCATCCGGGCGCACCTTGTCGAAAACGACGTAGAGAAAACCCGGCTGGTATACGTGTTCCGCCTTGTCGGTGATCATGTTGATGACGACATGACCGCTTACCAGCTGACGGTACAGATTCCTTGCTAAGAGGTTTGCGGTTATTGTTCCGCCCGCCCCTCCTCCGATGATTACTATTCTCTTTGGCATTTATTTTTTCCTATTTGATTTTTTTTGCGATTATGCTCCAGTAGCCTCCCTTGTCGCTGGTTTCCACCAGCTCCTGCCCCACCTTCTTCAGCCATGCCGCACCGTCTATGGTGGTCATCTTGTCGGACGAGAGGACTTCCACCACCGTACCTACTGCGGACGATTTCATGGCCTTTATAAGCTCCATCGTAGGGCCAGGACATGCCGAACCGCGCGCGTCTATCGTGTTGTCGACAGCTACAGACATTTTGTTTACCTCCATTTCATTGACGTTGATTTAAACAAGCGTCCACACGCTCTGTGACTTTAGTCACCAGTATACACATTGGCGCGGTGGTGTCTGTAATCTATGTCACATACTTTATGTGATTAAAGTCACAAACAGGGAGTGGGTATATTGCTGGGGTCTGTGAGGCGGATGAAGTTCCTTGACAAGGCGAGCTTGCCCTTTCTTTCGAAGTCCTTCAGGAGCCTGCTTATAACCTCTCTCGATGTGCCGAGGTCGCTTGCTATCTTCCGGTGAGTGGAGTGCAATACCCCGTCTTCCGACTTTTCCACGAGGTATTCTATAAGCCGTTCATCGATATGTTCAAATGCAATTTCCTCGACCAGCGCGATTATGTCTACGAATTTTTTGGACAGCACTCCGAATACGTATTCTCTCATTATGCCATGTTTTTCCGCGAGGCAGCGAAACATCTGAGACGGCAGCAGAATGGTGTCGCACGCAGTCTGCGCTATGCCATTGGCGGGCGCAGGTATTTTGGCAAGTATGCAAAGCGCGTTTATAATGCATGTCTCGCCGGGGCCTACCTCGTAAAGCGTTATCTCCCGTCCGTCTATTCCGTCTTTAAAAACCCGGACTTCGCCCGACATGATGAACGCGAAGGTCTGACTGAATTCGCCTTCCCTGCACACGTATCGACCTTTCGGTATAACCTGCCTGCGCGAGTTTGCAAGTATCTTATCTATAAGCGGATCCGGCATCTTGCTGAAAGCCGGGAACTTTTCGAGGAATTCGCATTTTAATTCTTTTTTTCCTAAAATTATCGGACTTTCCTTAAGCATTATTTCCTCCGGTTCAAATACCGCATTTTATATACGATGCACCGGGGTGTCTGTGACAAAAGTTACAAACCGACCCACTATGCACTTACCGTAGCCCTTGAGTTTTCGTCGAAGGGATTTGTCCTGAACTCAAGCGAGAAGAGGTAGGGATACTGCTCTTTAAGGTGTTTTATATATGAAATCCATTCGACGAGCAGGAGCCTGTACGCCCTTGTAATATCTCCTGCCAGATGCTCGCCGTCGATTATCGGAATATCGTAGAGATTTTCTCTTCTCGCAAGTTCTTCCATCAAATGGAAAACCGCCCAGAGCAGGTCGGTAAAGGTCTCGTGCTCAAGGAGATTCGGGTTTTCCAGCAGGCCAAGGAGAAACACCCTTTTCTGTAAAAGCATGACCTTCAGTTTTTCGAGGTCTCCCTGGTTATAATTTATATCGAGGGCGTGGGCGGAGATCTTCCCGGAAAGTGCTTTGAAATCGTCCGGATTCCAGTCGGAAGACGGATTGTAAATCCTCGAAAGCTCCTCCCTGTTCTGGTCGAACTCCTGAAATTCCTTCAGCATGTCCCTGCCGATTTCGCTGAAGAATACGCCGATTACCATGTTCATCTTGTCGAGCCGCAGTTCGCGCTCTTTCCTGTCCAGTAATTTATGGATTATTAATGTGACGATCAGCACTTCCACCGGCAGGAATGCGATTTCACCGAGTAAATGAGCGAAAAGATCGTGGAGGTCGTGAAACATGAGATAGTGCAGGAAGTATAAAGCCGAAGAGATAAGCAGAAGAGTTATACCGAATTTTATCTGCCAGCGGTGCCGTTGCATTGGGAAATAATAGCCGGAAAGGCGAATTAATGCAACTTTTTTTGAAGGCGGGGATCCGGTTTATGTGCGGGAAAGAGAAAACGCTTAAAACAGCAGGAACGAAATAACCGCTTGAAAAGGCTATTGAATAAATAATCTGAGCGGCGGGCCGTATGCGGTATATTTCAATGCGGTCCTTCCTTCGATACGTAAAAATACCGTAGCTCCGAGGCCAATAATTTTCTTCCACATCATGCCGCCGGGCATAAAATTTCCATTTTTCGAGACCCCGATTGTAATCGTCCTGGCCGCAAAGTTTTCCGATGCGCTCGCCTGAACCGCGCAGGCCGCAAAGCCCGTAGGATTCCATGTTATGTCGGGCGGGGAGCTGATGTGCGAATCCGCAGACGGGCTTTCTATTTCCGGGCCGCCTGTCACATATGAAAGGTTCGTCTCGCTGAAAGTCGTCTCGCCCGTAGGGAGCCTTCCCGAGAACCGCCAGTAAAATGCAGGGCCGAGCCTGGTTATTTCTGGCCAGGTATAAATAGTAGGCGTATATGAGGCAATCGAGCCGTATTCATGCGCCCGGAGATTTATATGGGCGATAAAATAAGGATCGGGGGAGAACTGGAGGGATACCCGGGAGCTTTCGCCGGGGTCGGAGCTTATTACTGGTATAGTGGAAACGTCCGTGGAGGGAACCGCTGAAACATTCGTGAAATTTCCATCGAGGACGAGTTTGCGCGTCTCGCTGTAAAATATCTCATTCTCCGCGTCATGCCCGGATACCTTCCAGAATATCGTTCCGCCAAGCCTTGTTATCCTGTTCCAGATTCTGGGGGTTGGGTCGAACTCAGCCGCTATGCCGCGGTTGTTAGATGCGAAACGGAGACTTCTTTTAAAGTCAGGCGTGCTGGAAAAATAGACGAGGAAATTTTCGCATACATTGGGTATCCAGGTAAATATCGGTGGGTTTGTAAAGCCGGGCGGCAGGACGTATGCGGCTGGTCTTACGGCATTATTCAAAGGCTCGGCTGCTGTCGGCGAGATATTATTTATGCTGACCGGAAGCATATCGGTTGAAACATTGCCGGCGTTGTCCGTGGCCCGAACGCTGATATCGAAATTCCCGGAAGGGGGAAGAGACCACAGATAGTTCCAATTTGAGGCGCCTGAAACCTCTGTCCAGACGCCATTGCCGAACGTTATTTCAACCCTGTTCACGCCTGAGCCGCCGTCGAATGCGCTCCCCGTGATATTGAAGCTCTGGCCGCTCAAGACTTGCGACGGCTGTAAATCAGTTATACTTACTGTCGGGTTTGTCGTGTCCAGGAATATGCTTGCGGAGCAGGTGGTAATGTTCCCTGCCGGATCGATAAACCTCGCATAGATTGTCTTCAGGCTGTCCCCCGCAGGCAGTGTCCAGTTTTCGGACTGGTTGAAGGCCTCCCATGACGCATTAGCAAAACCGTTGTCGTTGCTTATCTGCATTCCGGTTATTCCGTTTTTGTCGCTTGCGGAAAGCGACAACGTAACCGATGCAGTGTTCGTTGCTGATGCGTTTCCGTCTATGTTTATCGTCCCGACCGGCTTTGTGTTGTCAACCGTTATGGCAATACCCGCGCCCGGATTTCCGATATTGCCGCACTTGTCGATTGCGCGCGATTGAAGCGTATATTTTCCGTCGATCGGCACGGCAACGGAACAGCTCCAGCTTGACCATGAACCGTCTGAGGAGTTATCTGTAGCGGGAGTCCAACTGCCGGTGGCGGGCGAAAATACCTGCACCTGGCTTATGCCGAGGCCGGAGTTGTCCAGGGCGGTCCCGGTTACGGTCAACTCGGAACCTCTTACGTAAGAGCCGCTTACCGGAGAATCTATGCCGGATGAGGGCAAGGAATTACTTACCTGGATACCGATTCCGGTGCCGGGAACTTCGACATTGTCAATATAATCTATCCCGCGTGATTGCACGGTATGCGCGCCATTGTCTGGCGCGGCTATGGCGCAGATCCAGGTAGACCATGACCCGTTGGCGGAAGTGTCTTCTGCGTCCGTCCACGTATTGCCGTCGGTTGAGACCTGTATCATATCAACGCCCAGGCCCGCGCCGTCCGTAGCAGTCCCGGTAATGGTTATAGTCGCTCCGCTGACTTCCGCGCCAGCCGGTGGCGATGATATTTGCGATACCGGAGGCGTATTATCCACGATGGCCGTAATCCCGGCGTCGGGGATTTCGACGGTGCCGACGTCGCTTGTGGCGCGGGATTTTATCGAATACGCGCCGTCTTGCGGAACAGGCCAGTAATAGCTCCAGGTTTTCCATGCTCCGCCGGAGGTGTCCGTCGCGGGTTGCCAGGTATTGCCGCCGTCGGTTGATATTTCCACCTTCAGCACCCCGGAGCCGTTCGCGTCGCTGGCCGTGCCGTCGATTTTATAGCCCGTTCCGTTTGCAAGTATTGTGTTCGCACGGCTTTTAAAAATGCCATCCGGCAGAGCCGCAAATATTGTATTATCCTGGCCGTATGCCGGTGAAATAGCGGTATACGAAACCCCGGCGACGGGCAGGCCGGGGCCGGATATAGTCCATGTATTGCCGCCGTCGATGGATTTCAAAACGCCGCCGGACTGGCCGCCCGCGGCAATGTAAAGGGTATTGTCCGAGGTGAAATCCGGGGATATGGAGATGCCGGTTATAATGCCTTCGGAGCCGCTAATTATTCTGTTCCACGTGGAACCGCCGTCCGTGGATTTATAAAGACACGGGCCGGAGCCGTCCAGGGCGGCTCCGCTTGCGAAAACGGTATGGTCGTATGTAAAACCGGGTGAAATTGCGATTGCCGAAACGCTGCACATCTGCGGATTTACCCGGCTCCACGTCGCCCCTCCGTCCGTTGACCTGAAGACCCCTCCGCCCGCCGACGGACTTGTCGCAGTCCCGGCGAAAACGGTATTATCCGCCGCATAACCGGGCGACACTGCAAGAGCGACGACGGCCCCGGGAAGCGCCCCGGCAGGGTTCCAGCCGGTTCCGCCGTCTGTCGTCTTGTAAACTGCGCCGCTTCCCGTTATGGCGAATATCGTGCCGTCTGATGCATAATCCGGCGAGAATGCAATATCGGGTATGCTGTCCTGCGGCAGACCGGAACCTGAATCCGACCATGTCCTGCCGCCGTCAGCGCTTTTGAATATGCCGCTTGCCGTCCCGGCGAATACGGCGCTGTATGAGGAAAAGGCCGGGGATACGGCGATGGAAAGAACGTTCAAATCTCCAAGACCGGAATTTGTCGCCGTCCAGGTAGAGCCGCCGTCCTGCGTTTTCAGGACACCGCCGCCCGATGTCCCGGCAAAGGCGGTACGGTCGTTTCCGTAATCAGGCGAAAAGGCTATGCATCCGGTGGATGTCCGGTTTATCCTTTCCCAGGAGAAGGCATTTATTGAGGATACAGGCTCGGTGCCGTCCACTGTAAAATTGATACCGGGGCCCGGCGATTCCACGTTCCCCGCCGAGTCTGTTGCACGTGAACAGATAGACCAGTTTCCCGGGGCCGTCGGGGAGAATACATACCACCATGCGGCCCATCCGCCGCTTTGCATTATGTTTGCCGGTTCCGCCCAGGTTTTGCCGCCGTCGTACGAGATATCTATCTTCCGCACTCCGGAGCCGCCGCCGTCGCTGGCCGTGCCGGAGACTACCAGGGGTTTCGGGGCGACGAAAGAGCCTGAACCCGGAGAGTTTATGTGGGATTCCGGCGGCGTCGTATCGAGAAAAATTCCCGAACTTAT
>DAHWTK010000076.1 GCA_027328825.1 Nitrospirota bacterium | reverse complement strand
CGCCTTTACCATCGCAAGGCCCAGGCCCGTGCCGCGCTTCTTGCCGGCGTTCTTCCCACGGTAGTATTTTTCAAACAGGCGCGGAAGGTCTTCTTCTGCGATGCCTTCACCGTTGTCCGATACCTCTATGAATATCTTCATGGGGTCATCCGGCACGCCCCCGGCCCTTATCAACGCCGTTCCGCCTTCTTTGTTATAGTTTACCGCGTTGGAGAGAAGGTTCGTAACCGCGCGCCTTATCTGCGCGCTGTCGGCGTATATTTTGGGCGTCTTTGGTTCCACGTCGATTTTTATTTCCACATTCTTTTCACGCGCGAACATCTCGCAGTCCTGCACGGCCTGCTCTATAAGCTCCGTTGCAAAGACCGGTTGAAGCATAAGGCTCGCCTCTTCGGATTCGAGCCTGGAGATGGCAAGCATGTCGTCTATCAGGAGCGAAATCCTCCTTGCGGCCTTCTGCATCTCTTCCATTATCTTCGCCGTTTCGCCGCCTTCAGATTTAAGTATGTCGCCGTAGCCGTATATAACCGAAAGGGGGCCTCTTATGTCGTGCGTAAGCATGTGAAAAACCGCGTTTCTTTCTTTCTCTACTTCCTTGAGGGCAAGTTCCGCGAGCTTTTTTTCCGTTATGTCGCGCGCAATACCCTGCGTGCCGAGTATAGCTTTCTGGTCGTCCCGGAGCACCCTTACGTTGTGCATCACGTGTATTATCTTTCCGCTTTTGGATACGAAGCGGTTCTCGAAATTGAAAGCGTCGGAGCCCCTGGTCATCATCGCTCCGAAAACCTCCATCGTCTTCTTGATGTCTTCGGGATGTATCCACTTCTGCCAGGGATACCCGTTCACCTCCTCCGGAGACGCCTCAAGTATCCTGTACGCGGCGTCGTTCATGAAGAGCTGGTTTCCGTATTTGTCGGAGCGGTATATGAAGTCGGTGGAAAGCTCGACCAGGTCCTTGTAGCGGCGCTCGGACTCCTTCAGGGCGTTCTCGGCCAGTATCCTCTTATCTTCCTGCTCTATGGCTTCCAGGGCGAACGAAATGTCTTCGGCAAGCCCCGACATCAGGGCGACTTCGTCTTCACTGAAAAAACCGGTTTCGCCCGAGTAGACAGTAAACGAGCCTATCGCTTTCCCGGACAGTTTTATGGGAAACGCGGCGATGGAAAGGTAGCCCCTCGGAATAGACTGCTCTTTCCAGGGGGTATCCAGATCAGCAACCGTGTCGTTTACAATATAAGGAAAACCGGAGCGGATAGCCTTTCCCACCGGCCCCCGCCCCTCCGGCTCGTCCTTGACGGAGAGCCTTATCCCGTCCACATAGCCTTTGTCGTCTCCCCATTTCGCCATCGGCACTATGCTTAAATCGCCGGGGTTTACCATGCCGACCCAGGCCAGTTTAAAAAAACCATCTTCCACGGCTATCCGGCAGGCATTTTCCATGAGCGTCTTCCTGTCGCGCGTGCGGACTATCGCCTTGTTTATCCCGCTGATTACGGAATATAGCCGGTTAAGATGGACTACCTTCTCGTCCGTAAGCCTTCTCTGGCGGTTGTCCTCCCGGTTTTTTACAGCCTGCTCGATGGAGTTGATTATGCGGGGAAAATGCGCGAAACCTATGTCCTTGGTGAAGTAATCGTTCGCTCCCCGTTTAAACGCCTCCCTCGCAACTTCCTCGGAACCCTGTCCGGTTATGAATATGAACGGAATGTCGCTGCCGTCGCCCCTTATGGCTTCCAGGAGTTCCATGCCTCCCATTTCCGGCATCTGGTAATCCGAAAGTATGCAATCCACCTCGTTTTTTTTAAGGTAGTCCAGGCACTCGCGGGCGCTTTCAAGGATGGTTATGCTGAAATGCGGGGCGTCAAGAGTCAGCATGATTTTTATGTAGCCGCTGATTTCCGGGTCGTCGTCTATTATCAGAAGCCGTAGCTGCTCCATGCGTTTTCTCCGTTTAAAAAATTATAATAATATAAATCAGTTAAGTCAATAACCGACCTTCCTTTTTATGAAAATCCCTATAAAAATATCCCGGGAATTTTTATCTGTTATACTTTAGTTAAGGAGGCGGCCATGACGCAGGAAATATTCGCACGATGCGGCTCTTGCGGGACGCTGAACAAGGCGCCGCTTATGCGGGCCGGGATGGCGGGAAAGTGCGGGCAGTGCGGGGCGGCAATAAATTTTCCCGCGCCCCAGGCCCCTGTAAGCGTAACCGATTCAAGCTTCGATTCGTATGTCGGAGCCGCCGCTGAACCCGTCCTGCTGGAGTTCTGGTCTCCGACATGCGGGCACTGCATCAGGATGGAGCCCGTGCTGGAGCAGGTAGCCCGCGAACTGACCGGGCGGGTAAGGGTGGCAAAGCTCGATACGTCCGTCAATTCGAGGGTGCCGTCAATATACGGCATCAGTGGCACGCCGTCCTTTGTCCTGCTTCGGAGAGGAAAAGAGCAGGCGCGCGCCGTCGGAGCCATGCCGAAGGAAGAGCTTATTAAAAGATTCAGCCAGTATATCTGAGGCGGCCATGCGCGTTCTTTTTGCAACCGATGGTTCGGGGCCCTCGCGGTCGGCGATGGATTTCCTTTTGTCCCTTGCATTCGAGCCGGAAGACAGCTTCGTGATACTGCACGTCCTGAAGGAGTTCGTCCTGCCGGACACTATCGACCCTAACCGGGATTTCCGCAAGGCGGGCAAGGCCGCCGCAAAAAAGCTCGTATCGGACGTGGCGAAGAAGTTCAGGGAGGCCGGTCTCGAAACAGCGGACGTTGTCCGCGAGGGAGACCCGGCGAGAGAAATTACCGAGGCAGTCGTGGAGTTCAGTGCGGATCTGACCGTCATGGGGCACCAGGGACATACTGGCTTAAACAGGTTCCTCCTGGGCAGTGTATCGAACAACGTCCTGCGGCACGGCAACAGCTCCGTCTTGATAGTCCGGGACGTTATGCAGAAAAAAGCCTTGAAGGCGCTATACTGCACGGACGGCTCGCTCCACGCGAAATATGCGCGCGACCTGTTCATGAAGCTCCCGTTCCCGCCCGATACTGAAGTGGACGTCCTGTCCGTGGTAGACATGCAGGTTTCGAGTCTGCCGGAGCAGTATTATCCGTACAGCGAGATATCCACAATGATGGCGGAACTTAGAAGGCACCTGATGGAGCAGGCGGAGGGATTTGTCGTCGAGGACGCCAAGGTATTGAGAGACCGTTTCAGGACCGTCCGGGAGCATGTGACGGTTGGAGTGCCTGAATCCGAGATACTTGCGGCGATAGACGATATGGCCCCGGACATAACGGTAATGGGGTCGTCCGGTATGCGCGGACTCAAGGGAATACTGATCGGGGACGTATCGCAGAGGGTTGTGAAACATGCGCGAAGCAGCGTGCTGGTCGGGAAGATACCGTGAGAACAAATACTCGAGGGAGAAAAATCATGCGGCCTTTAATCCTTACCGTTTTAGTGTCGGCCCTGTTATCGGCCTCCGTCCCGGCATGGCCGGCGGATATCGAACCGTTGCCTGCTCTGCCGCCCATACCGGCGGACAACTCAATGACCCCGCAGAAAATAGAGCTTGGGAAGATGCTGTTTTTCGACCCGCGGCTTTCCGGCTCGAAATGGATAAGCTGCGCCACGTGCCACAATCCCGCAATGGGATATACGGACCGTCTTCCGCGCGCGCTCGGCCATGCGATGAGCGAAGGGCCCAGAAATACCCCGACCATCCTTAACGCCGCGTTCATAAAGGCGCAGTTCTGGGACGGCAGGGCGGACGGACTGGAGGCGCAGGCGCTTGGTCCGATACAGACCGACGTCGAGATGAAGCAGACCCTCACGCAGATGGTGGATAACCTGAAACAAGTCCCGGAATATGCAACACGGTTCAAGGAGGTCTTTGGAGGAAGCGACCCCATAACGCCCGTCAATGTCGCCAAGGCTATAGCCACGTTTGAACGGACTCTCGTAACCCCGGATTCCCCTTTCGACCGCTACCTCCGCGGAGACAAACTTGCGCTCTCCAAAGGCGCGAGGGCGGGATACCGCCTCTTCCGGGAAAAGGGATGCGTGGCCTGCCATAACGGGCCAGTGCTCTCTGACGGGAACTTCCACCACATAAAAGTGCCCGGTTCGGTGGATGAAGGCCGGTTCAAGATAACGAAGAACCCGGCTGACTTATCCGCATTCAGAACCCCCACGCTGAGAAATGTCGAGCTGACTGCGCCATATTTCAATAACGGCTCCGTCAACACGCTCGAAGGCGCGGTCGTCGTCATGGGAAAGGAAGCCCTGAACACGAATATCAGTAAAAAAGACGCGGTGTTGATAGCGGATTTTCTCAGAAGCCTCACCGGCACAATGCCCAGGTTTAATTATCCCGAACTGCCTTATACCAGGTATTGACGGAGGTTTTATGAATACCGTTTTCGACAGGGTTCTATGCGCGACAGACCTCTCCTGGGGGTGCAGCAAAGTCTTGAAGGAGCTGGCCAGTGTGCGGGAGAGCGGGCTCGTGAAAAAGATGCGGATGCTTTACGTAATGCCCCCCGCGGAAAAAGAGCGGCGCGAGGCGGCAAGAGAGGATGCCCTTGGGGATCTTGCGAAGATAAAAAACGACCTTGAGGCGCTGGATATTTCCGTTGAGACGAATGTCCGCGAGGGCTTTATCCCCCGCGAGATAACGAAGGAGGCCTCGGAATGGGGCGCTTCCGTCATTATAATCAGCAGGGTGGACAAAGGCGTCATAGAGGACATCGTCACAGCCGGCGTGTCCATAGAAGTTGTCCGTGAATCGTCCATCCCCGTCCTTATCGAAAAGCACATAGAAGACGCCCGCGGGCATGTCCTGAAGGCGCCGCTATGGCCTATGGGCAAGGTGCTCGTACCTGTGGATATAATGGATTTCCCGGGCCAGGCGGCGGAATTCCTGAGGCCTCTTGCGGGCGTTGCAGTGCGTGAGGTCGTCCTTGCACATGTGGTTGAGGCCGGAACGACCAGGGAAGTCCAGCACGATTTCGAGGTTGCGGCTGAGGGGGCACTCGCGGATTACGCCGGGGAGTTCGAAAAAGAAGGGCTTAGGACAACCGTTCATGTCCACCGTGGAGAGGCGCCTTCGGGAATAATAGAGATTGCCGTAGAGGAGAAGGCCGGGATGATTATAATGCCCTCCAAGGGCAGAAGGGTCAGGATAGGGCTGGAAAAAGCGGGCGGCGGGGCCGGAAGATACACAGGCGATATGGGAGGCAAGTCAATCGGAAGCGTGGCCGAGGAGATGCTGAAACATTCTCCGGCTCCGGTTATGTTCCTGCCGAAGCCTTACCAGTCGGCCTTGCGCGCCGCGTGAGGGGATATGGCGGCTATGCTTCCGTCCTGCTTTTCTCCGAAGCTGATATTGTTCTTGCCGCTTTCTTTTGCAATGTACATCGCTTTGTCCGCGTGGCGTATGAAGGCGATTTTTTCTTCTTCAAGGCTGCCGCCCTCAAGCCCGTCTTCGAAAAACGACGAGATACCGACACTGCACGTTATGACACCGGCGATATTATAAGGCTGTTCCCCGCGCATTTTCTCCTTCAGGAAGACAGCGTGCTGTATGACTCCGCGCACCCGCTCGGCCAGGAGATAGGCCTCGTCGCGGGATTTGCCGGGCAGGATTATGGCAAATTCGTCGCCCCCGTAGCGCACAATGCTTGCGTTTTCTCCTTCGAGGGCGTCGCGGATTAAGTGCCCCACCTCGGCCAGCGTACGGCTCCCGACCAAGTGACCGTAGCTGTCGTTCACCTGCTTGAAGTTGTCAAGATCAAGGAATAAAAGGGAAATATTCCTGCCGGAACGCTTGGCTTTCTTCAGTTCCTCCGAGAGCTGCCTGTGGAAATAACGGTCGTTGAACAGCCCTGTGAGGTCGTCCCGCTTTGTCAGTTCCTCATTTCTGTTCGCGTCGAGGGCGTTCTGGATGAGGGTGGAGGTGTAGCCCGCGAATATCTCGAGGAGTTTCATTTCATCTTTTGTATAGCTCTTTTTGCCCCTTCTGTTTATAAGTTCTATTACTCCGCATACGGAGCGGCCAAGAACGATTGGAACGCAGAGAATCGAGCGGGTTTTCGTGGCGAGTTTTTTGTCTATGGCATCGTGCAAGTCTTCTTTTTTATTGCCATTTTCATTCATATACGGGCGCGCGGTAATGTAAGTCTTTCCGGCTATGCCGTATGTGGCGGGGATGGTCATGCCCAGGACTTTTTCGGCCTCAGACCCGAAACAGGCGACGAAATGAAGCTGGTTCTTGAACGGATCGTCGATATGTTCGGATTTTATGTAGGGGTCGTCAAGGAGTATCGAGCCTGCCTCGGAAGGGACAAATTCATCTGCCTTTACAAGTATTTCCTTCAACACCTCGTCGAGCTTCGGAGCAGAGCCGCGCGAGCCCTGGCTCATAAGCCTTCGTAGGAACTTCTCGATCCTGCCTTTACCGAGGGTATGGATTTTCATAATCTCGGATATTGTAAATGGAACTATTCGGTTTGTCAAAGATTTTTATTAGGCATATCCGCGCGCCCGTTTTTGCGCAAAACAGGCCGGAAACGGCCCGTTTTCGACCCATTTTCGATACCGGCCAGAAAACAATGATTTTTACCATTTTTACTTTAACAATCCGCAGGTTCCAGAATCAATCCGGAATTGCTGTTGACAATGAACTTTCCCGATCAATTAGCTTTACTCTTGACATCAGCCGCCCATTTATGAGTAAATTGGCCTGCATTAAATTTCTTCAATGTTCGTCCCGCCGCTCACAGACTGTATATTGTCAACCGAGTTCCAAGAAGGAGGCGCTATGAGGAAGTTGTTTGTCGGTTCGCTCGTCGCATTGTCGTTCGTTCTTTTGTCCGCGTCCGCGTGGGCGGTGGCCATATCGTCGGCCACGATTGATTATACCAATAATACCGTGACAATCAATGGATTCGGATTCGGCACAAAGCCGGTAGTCTATTTAAACGCGCCTGTCCCGAACGCGACGTACTTCAAAAACTACCTGCTGGCAAGCAGCGTTAGTGCAACATCCAAAACTTCCCAGACTATTACCGCACACCTTAACGCCTACACCACTGCCTTGCCTGCCGGGACGTACGAGCTGATAGTCATAAATCCCGGCGTCGGCGGCGCAAGGTATGAGTTGACTTGTGGCGCGGCGAGCGGAGCGGATGTCGGCGCGCTGACCACGAGGTTTACTAACCTCTCGACATCGGAGACGGCGGCGCTAAATAATTACTCTATAAACTTGAACAATGAGATCAATCGCGCGGAAGGAGCGGAGGGGACACTAACTACAGATCTCGGCGCTACTAATAGCAACCTCACTGCAGAAACCAATCGCGCCGAGGCTGCCGAAGGAGGCCTGCAGACCAGCATCAACGGATTGAAAACATCCGTTAAGAACCTGTCCACGCCTGCGCTTTTGCTCCTGAAGGGTTATATCAAGACCATTGCCGTGGGGAATCAGTCCATGGGCATAGCCTTCGACGGGACGAACATGTGGGTGGCGAACTGGGGCGACAACAACGTATCTGTAATAAACGCCTTTACGGGCCAGCCGGCGATCTTCAGCCCGGTTAACGTCGGAAACGGCCCCCAAAGCGTAGCCTTCGACGGGACGAACATGTGGGTGACGAACGAAGGCAGCAACAACGTGTCCACGATAAATGCCGCTACGGGCGTCGTCGTGAATACCGTTGCCGTCGGAACCTATCCCTCTGGCATAGCCTTCGACGGGACGAACATGTGGGTGGTGAACTCCGGCAGCAACAACGCGTCCGTGATAAATGTCGCCACGGGCCAAGCCGCGAGCTTTAGCCCCATTGCCGTGGGAGCATCTCCCTCTGGCGTAGCCTTCGATGGGACGAACATGTGGGTGGCGAACGGCGACAACACCGTAACGAGGATACCGGCGCGGTAGATAAATTCACCCCCACCCTTACCCTCCCCCCTTCAAGGGGGAGGGTTTTTTATTTTTCGGCGAGGAATCTCTGCGGGTTTTCGTATGCGAATCTCTGCGCGGACTCTGGCGGCGCGCATGTGAGGTGCGCCATCCGCTCCACGCATTCCATGAGCGAAAGCCCGCCGCCCGCAAGCGTAGCCGCCCTGCCCGCCTCCGCCGGAAGATAAAGCGGCGCGGCTTCAGGGTGTTCCGGCGTCTTCGCCAGCGCGAGCGAATCCGAGACGAGAAGGATTTTACCGGCTGGCTTCATCTTCAGGGCGAGCCTCAGCATCTCCGGGTGCA
>DAHWTK010000075.1:5103-8373 GCA_027328825.1 Nitrospirota bacterium | reverse complement strand
TGTCCATGCCGACCTCGCGCTGGTTCACGAGGGCCTTCTTGTCCCTGTGCAGGTACTCGATGGGGTCCTCGATGGTCATTATGTGTTCGGTGCGCGTCATGTTGATGTAGTCTATAATCGAGGCCAGTGTGGTGGACTTTCCGCTGCCGGTCGTCCCGGTAACGAGTATCATGCCGCGCGGCTCCTGCGCGAGCTTCGTGATGACGGGCGGGAGTGTGAGCTCCTCGATGGAGGCGACCTTCGTCGGGATGGCGCGCATGACTATGCCGACGGTGCCCCTCTGCATGAAGACGTTTACCCTGAAGCGCCCAAGCCCGGGCACGCCGTAAGCGAAGTCGGACTCGTTCTTAGCCTTGAACTTCTCCCTCTGGCCCTGGTTCATCATGGAGAATGCGAGCTTGACGACGTCCTCCTGCATGAGGCGCTTCTGCTCAAGCATCGGCGTAAGCTTGCCGTCGATACGAAGCACCGGCGGGCTTCCCACCTTGATATGCACGTCCGACGCGCGCCGCTCCGTGGACGTCTTGAGGATGTCGTTAATCGAAAGACTTCCCTGGCCTGGTATGTCCATTTTTCGCCCCTTATGCCGGGACGGCTGGCGGAGTCAGGCCGGCCTTTTCTTTGACCTTTGCCTCTATCTCCGTCAGCGTCTCCGGATGATCTTTCAGGTATATCTTAACGTTTTCGCGCCCCTGGCCGATGCGGTCTCCGCTATACGAATACCATGCCCCGGCCTTTTCTATGACTCCGATATTCACCGCGGCGTCCACGACCTCGCCGATCTTCGATATTCCCTCGTTGAACAGTATGTCGAACTCCGCCTGCTTGAAAGGCGGCGCGACCTTGTTCTTCACGACCTTGACGCGCACACGGTTTCCCGTTATTTCCTGGCCGTCCTTTATGGCCTCCGCCTTCCTGATGTCGAGGCGCACCGAGGCGTAGAACTTCAGCGCGTTGCCGCCTGTTGTCGTCTCGGGATTTCCGTAGACAATGCCTATCTTCATGCGTATCTGGTTGATGAAGATGACGGTTGTCATGGACTTGGATATTGTGGCCGTAAGCTTCCTGAGCGCCTGGGACATGAGCCGCGCCTGAAGCCCCATATGGGAATCCCCCATCTCGCCCTCTATCTCGGCCTTCGGGACGAGCGCCGCGACGGAGTCCACAACGACTATGTCCACAGCGCCGCTTCTGACAAGCGTCTCCGCGACTTCGAGCGCCTGCTCTCCCGTATCCGGCTGGGAGATGAGCAGGTCATCCGTCCTTACGCCGATCTTCCGGGCGTAGGCGACGTCAAGGGCGTGTTCCGCGTCTATGAACGCGGCAATGCCGCCCATCTTCTGGGCCTGGGCGATAGCGTTAAGCGAAAGTGTCGTCTTGCCGGAGGACTCCGGGCCGTATATCTCGATTACCCTGCCGCGCGGATAGCCGCCGACACCTAAAGCGATGTCGAGCCCGAGAGAGCCGGTGGGTATCACCGCCACGTCCGGCGAGGGCTGGTCGTTCCCGAGACGCATTATGGAGCCCTTGCCGAACTGCTTCTCTATCTGAGCCACGGCCAGATCCAGCGCGCGCATCTTCTGGTCTTTTTCCGTCTTCTCCGCCATCATATAGCTCCTTCCTAATGCTAAAGTTATTTTAAGACAACCCTTTTCATCTCCGTATACACAGCCCCGGAGGGTCTAAGCTCGCTCCTCATCACGGACACGGCGTCGGCCCTGAACTCGCCCAGATCGGCGTCCCTGAAACCTTCCAGCGTCTTCACAAGTGCGTCCCGTCCCCTGGGCGAACGCACCCGCCCAAGCGTCAGGTGCGCCTTGAACGGACGCGATTCTTTCGGGAACTTTAATCCGGCGCAGACACGCTCCACCGTCTCCGCGATGGCCGCAAGCCTTCCCGTATCGCCCTCCACGCCAAGCCAGACAACGCGCGGCGCCCTGGGGGTTGGGAACGTGCCGATGCCCTTTGCCCGGAGGATAAACGAGGTTCCTCCCGCAAGCGCCTCCGCGAGCGCATCGCCGAGTTTGGCGACCTTTGTCTCCTCGACCTCCCCCAGGAACTTGAGCGTCAGATGAACGCCAGAAGGATTCACCCAGCCCACGTCCGCGCCCGATTTCCCAAGCTCCGCCTGCACCCCCGCCATCGCCTCCTTTATATCCGGCGGAAGCTCGATTGCTATGAAGGTGCGAATATATCCTTTCTGAGACATTAAGACCGTCCCGCTTTCTTTTGGTTACTTTTCTTTCACGCGAAAGAAAAGTAACTCAGCTTATCAGGTATCGGCGTATCATGTCCAGCGCCATCTGCGAAGAGGCAAAGCGAACCGCCCTACGGTCGCCGGGGAAGTCGAATTTCCCTACCGTTACCCCGTCCGGCGTCGCAAGTCCGATATACACAAGTCCCACAGGTTTTTCCGCCGTCCCGCCGCCCGGCCCGGCAATACCTGTAATGCCAAGCCCCAGGTCAGTTTTTGCGCTTTTTCGTATCCCTTCCGCCATGGCCTTCGCTGTCTCTTCAGATACCGCGCCGTGCTTTATCAGTGTCTCCGCAGGGACGGATAGAAGTTCCTCTTTTGCCCTGTTGGAGTATGTCACGACTCCGCGCTCCATGTATACGGAGCTTCCGGCGACGTCTGTGAGCCTTTTGGCGACGAGGCCCCCAGTGCAGGATTCCGCCGTGGCGACGGTCATTTTCTTCTCCGTCAGAAGCCTTGCGACCGCATCCTGCATCCCTTCTCCGTCCGTGCCGTAGAAACCGTCGCCGACCTTCCGGACAATCTCCGCGCAAAGCCCGAGAAGCAGCTTCTGTGCCTTCTCGTATGTATCGGCGCCAGCCGCGGCCTTTATATCCAGCCCTTCAAGGGAGTATGAATACCCGAGTTCTCCGTCCGTCGGAATATCCTTAAGGAGTTCCCGCGCCTTTTTTTCGTTTATGCCGTAACACCGCATCGTCCGGGTGGCCAAGAATTTCCTTCCGCGGCCCCTGGAGAGCGCCCTTGCAAGCTCCGGCGGGATAATGTCGCGCAATGCGCGCCCTCCGCCATCGGCCCCGCCAAGCCAGACAAGATACCTGCCGTCATGCTCCAGCCAGAAGTCGGATGCGTGTTTATGCCCGTCGGGTGCCAGGAGCCTTGCGCCCTTGGGCAGGAGCGCACCGAGGTCCGGGTGGAGCACAAGCCGTTTGCCGAGCGCACGCGCCAGGAACTTCCTTGAAACCTCCGCCACCCTTTCTTGCCCGCCTGTTCCCGAGATTACCACCAGAAACGACCTC
>DAHWTK010000075.1:0-5005 GCA_027328825.1 Nitrospirota bacterium | reverse complement strand
GCGCGCCAGGAACTTCCTTGAAACCTCCGCCACCCTTTCTTGCCCGCCTGTTCCCGAGATTACCACCAGAAACGACCTCGAAAGCGCGAGCCGGACGGCGCTTTCCGCCTCCCTTTCGTCGGGCGCGACAAATGAAACCGCCGCAAGCTCAAGCCCGAACTCCCCAAGGGAATCCGAAAGCGCCTGCATATAACCGCCTGACGGCTCCGCGCCGCCGGGCATGCCGAGGCCGAATATGACCGCCTCCGCCCTCACGTCGCCAGCCTTACGATTATGCGGAGAGCGATATTTGCGTAAATACCCGCGGCGATGTCGTCGAGCATAACTCCCCAGCCGCCCCCCATGCGCCGGTCAATTGTCCGGGCCGGGAAGGGCTTAGTTATGTCGAAAAACCTGAACAGGAGAAAACCGGCGGCCAGCCAGCGCCAGTCGAACGGGATGAGATAAAGGGTTACGAGCATCCCCGCGATTTCGTCTATGACAATCTTCCCGCAGTCCTTCTGGCCGTATATGACCTCCGCGCGTCCGGCGGACCATACGCCTGCGAAGAAGACGAAAACGGCAAAGAGCGCGTAGATTGTTCCGGAGAAGGAGCCGAGACCGGAAAAGACTGCCAGCAGGACTGCGATGCCCACGCCGACCACGCTGCCCGCCGTGCCGGGAGCGACAGGAGAGTATCCGGCCCCCAGGCCAGAAGCGATCGCTATGACAATTTTATCGGCCATCCGGTCGACCGGCCTCCCGAACCCTCGTAAAAATCAAGGACTTATCTTATCACCACAGAGCGGTTCCGGTCAAGGACAAAGTGGCCGGCGGGGCGCCGGACGCGGCCCTGTTTCAAGGCCGTATAGGGCTTTTTACCACGTCCGGGTTGCGCTGGTCGTATTCGCCGTCACGGAGGGCGACGAGGTATACCGTGTCATGCCCGGTATTTGTGAAGGCGTGTCTTATCCCGGCCGGTATGGTTATGATCGTCGGGGAGCCGCCGATGGGATGCTCGCGGATTTTACCCTCTTCTTCCCAGTAGAACATGCCCGTCCCGGCGAACATGAAAAGAAATTCGTTGGTTTTTTCGTGGTAGTGGTTGCCGCGGGTCTGGCCGGGGAGTATCGCCACGACATGCACGCCGCGCAGGTCAGCGCCGCGTTCCCCCGCTCCGTGGACGAACGGATAGGCCGACCAGCCGCTCCCGGGGGCGCCGAAGAACCCGTCCTTCAGCCGTTTTATCTCAATTGTTTTCATAATCCGCCCTTTTGGATAATGTCACTGTAAACCCTCTCTTTACTCCAGGAATTCCCGGTTAATGCGGACGCCGATGTACCAGCCGATGATGCTTGCGGCAAAACTGACGAATATCGCGGTCGTAAACCCGATGAAATCGCCGAGCCACCATCCGACCCATCCGACGAGCGTCGATGTCATTAAAGGCATAAGGCGTTGCATGACTTAGCTCTCTTTCTGCCGTTCGCGGACGGCTCTCTCCACCTCGCGGCGGGCCTCTTTTTCTTTTAGGCTGTCGCGCACGTCGTGGAGCTTCTTGCCCTTGGCAAGGCCGATTTCCAGCTTGGCCTTGTCTCCCTTGAAATACAGCTTGAGCGGGATAAGCGTATATCCCTTCTGCGTAAGCGAACCCAGGAGGCTCTTTATCTCCCGCTTGTGCAGGAGCAGCTTCCTTGTCCTTTCCGGGTCGAGGTTCCAGATATTGCCGTGGGAATACGGCGAGATATGGCAGCCGATAAGCCAGGCCTCGCCGCCCTTTACCTGGACGTATGAGTCCTTTAGCTGCGCCCGGCCCTCCCGCAGGGACTTTACCTCCGTCCCGGCAAGGGAGATCCCGGCCTCTAAGGTCTCCTCGATGAAGAAGTCGTGGTATGCCTTGCGGTTGGTGGTTACGGGTTTTATGTCGTCTTTCGGCATAAAGGAAAATTTATCACAAAGGCGGGAAATTAAAAAGGAATAAATAATAAAACGCCCGCATGTGCGGGCGCTTCAGCAGGTTCCGAGATGCCACAGGGCCAATAACGGCCCTTACGCAGCCTTCCTGTACTCCGTCTTCATGTATTCGCCCATTTCCCTGTAGGAAACGACCGGGTGAATCTCTATCTCGAAATTCTCCCAGAACACGCGGCCAAGCAGGCTGAGCAAATCCGAAGGCTTGTCTATCTCAAAAATGAAGTAGCCGCCGCCCCCCTTGCCGAGGATTGCGCCGCCCTCCTTCATCTTGCCTGATTTCTCGATGTGCTCGAATTGCCGCGACATCTCATCTTCTATGTGGGCAGATTTGCCCTCGACCTTCGCGCCGGAGCACGCCCATTTCACGAAATACTTCATACTGCACCTCCGTACACGCTGTTACATCTTAAATTATACCACTTTTGGCGCCCCGCGCCCGCTTGAAGGGCGCACCGCCCGATTCTCCTTGCGCCCGCCCGTGTTCAGATGTTAAAATTAACATTTCATTCCCTTGTTTTTAATTAGAGTTAAAGGGGGATAAAGGCAGATGCAGGACAAGCTGATTATCAAAGGGGCCAGGGAGCATAACCTCAAGAATGTCGATGTGGAGATACCGAGGGACAAGCTCGTAGTAATCACGGGGCTTTCAGGTTCCGGGAAGTCCTCCCTTGCTTTCGACACCATCTACGCCGAAGGACAGAGGCGATACGTCGAATCCCTCTCCGCATACGCCCGGCAGTTCCTGGAGCAGATGGACAAGCCGGACGTGGACAGCATAGAGGGTCTCTCCCCGGCGATTTCCATAGAGCAGAAAACGACGTCGAAAAATCCGCGCTCCACGGTCGGCACAGTGACGGAGATTTACGATTACCTGAGGCTTCTCTTCGCCCGCATAGGGCACCCGTACTGCTACAACTGCGGCAAGGAAATCACCTCCCAGACCGTCTCGCAGATGGTGGACAAAATAACGGCCATGCCGCCGGGAACGAAGATAAGCATACTGGCTCCCATCGTCAGGGGGCGCAAGGGGGAGTACAGAAAAGAGCTTTCCCAGATGAAGAAGGAGGGCTACGTCCGGGCGCGCATAGACGGGCATGTCCGGGAACTCTCGGAGAACATAGTCCTCGACAAGAATAAAAAGCACACCATAGAGATAGTAATAGACAGGCTCGTCATAAAAGAGGGGATGGAGAAGCGGCTCGCGGACAGCCTCGAGATAGCCCTGAAGCTCTCCGAGGGCATAGTCGTAATATCGCCTGTCGATGCCGGTAAACCGGCTGCGGGCGACATGCCCAAGCCGGTAGACCGGCTGTATTCCGAGAAGCTCGCATGTATAGAATGCGGCATATCCTACCCGGAAATGACGCCCAGGATGTTCTCGTTCAACAACCCGCACGGCGCGTGCCCGGAGTGCGACGGGCTGGGCGCGAAGATGGACATAGACCCGGACCTTGTCATCCCGAACAAGGAGCTTTCGATACAGGAGGGCGCGGTAAAGCCGTGGTCGAAGCGCACCACGATGTTTTATTACCAGATGCTTGAGGCCCTTGCCGACCACTTCGGATTTTCCCTTACGGCGCCCTGGAAAAAGCTCCCGAAGAAGGCGCAGGACGCGATACTTTACGGCTCCGGAGGCGAGGAGGTGAAGTTCTGGTTCATGCGCGAGGGCAGGAAGCAGTTCTACAGCCGGGGGTTCGAGGGAGTGGTTAATAACCTCTCCAGGCGCCACATGGAGACAGAGTCGGCCTACATCCGCGAGGAGATAGAGGAATATATGGGCGCGCACCCCTGCCCGGTATGCAAGGGCGACAGACTCCGGAAGGAATCTCTCGCCATAAAGGTGGGGGGGCGGAATATTTCCGAGGCGACAAGGCTCTCCGTGCGCGCGGCGCGGGATTTTTTTACCGTCCTGCCCCTGACGGACAAGGAATCTTTCATAGCGCAGAAGATACTGAAGGAGATAAACGAGCGTCTTGGGTTCCTCGTAAACGTCGGGCTTGATTACCTCACGCTCGACAGGCGCGCCTCCACGCTCTCCGGCGGCGAGGCAGAGCGGATAAGGCTTGCGACGCAGATAGGCTCGTCCCTCATGGGCGTTCTCTATATCCTCGATGAGCCTTCCATCGGCCTGCACCAGAGGGACAACGACCGGCTGCTCGATACCCTGCTTTCGCTGAAAAACCTCGGCAACACGGTGCTCGTCGTGGAGCACGACGAGGACACGATACTGCGCTCTGATTACGTTATAGACATGGGGCCGGGCGCGGGCGAGCACGGGGGCTATATCGTCGCGCAGGGGACGCCCAAAGAAATAATGGAGGATGAGGAATCGCTGACGGGCGCATATCTTTCGGGCCGAAGGAAAATTCTTGTCCCATGGACACGGAGGACGGCCAGGAAATATATTACGATTAAGAAGGCGCGGGAGAATAACCTGAAAGGGATAGACGTGCGCATACCACTCGGCGTCCTGACGTGCGTCACGGGCGTGTCCGGCTCAGGAAAGTCCTCGCTCGTGCTTGAGGTATTGTACAAGACGCTCGCCCAGCAGTTCTACCGCTCCACGGAACGCGCCGGCCTCAGCGACGGAGTTCTCGGCCTGCACGAGATAGACAAGGTCATAGACATAGACCAGTCGCCCATCGGCAGGACGCCGCGCAGCAACCCGGCGACTTATACCGGGCTTTTTACGCACATACGGGAGCTCTTCGCCCTGGCGCCGGAATCCAGGATGCGCGGATACAAGGCGGGCCGCTACAGCTTCAACGTAAAGGGCGGGCGGTGCGAGGCGTGCCAGGGCGACGGCGTAATAAAAATAGAGATGCACTTCCTGCCGGACGTATTCGTCACCTGCGACGTCTGCAAGGGAAAGCGTTACAACCGCGAGACGCTGGAGATAAAATACAAGGGGAAAAACATCACCGACGTCCTGGAGATGACCGTCTCCGAGGCCATGGAGTTCTTTGAGAACATACCCGCGATACACAACAAGCTCCTGACGATAAACGACGTGGGGCTTGGCTACATAAAACTGGGCCAGGCCGCGACGACG
>DAHWTK010000074.1:5968-8532 GCA_027328825.1 Nitrospirota bacterium | reverse complement strand
TCTGCACGTTGAAACGCGCAAGCCGGAGCGCCCCACATACGACGAACGTGAATGCGCCAACCCATCCGAGGCGCCGAAACGGCATCAGCGCCCAGATATAAAACATCACGGCGGGCGCGACACCGAACGAGATCAGGTCCGAGAGCGAATCCAGCTCTACTCCAAACCTGCTCGTTGATTTTGTAAGCCTCGCCACCCAGCCGTCCAGGGCATCGAACACGGTTGCCGTAAGAATGGCCCATGCGGCCTGGTCGAAGTCGCCCTTTATAGATGAGACGATCGAGAAGAAGCCGAAGAACATCCCTCCCACCGTAAGGAGGTTCGGGAGTATGTAGATTCCTTTTCTCAACTCAGCACCCCGACGATTGTTTCGCCAGCCCTGGTTTTATCGCCAGGATTAACCTTGACTTCGCTGCCGGGCGGGAGGTATATGTCCAGCCTGGAGCCAAACATTATGAGTCCGAACCTTTCCCCGCGCCGGAGAATATCCCCCGGTTTTGCCCAGCAGACTATCCGGCGCGCGACAAGGCCGGCAATCTGGACAAACATGATATTCCCGCCCGTTTTCGTTTCCATGACAAGCGCGTTCTGCTCGTTGTCAAGCGATGCCTTCTCTTTGTTAGCGGAGATAAATTTCCCTTTATTATAATGTATTTCCGTAATTCTGCCGCTCTCAGGCATACGGTTCACGTGGACATTGAAGACGCTCATGAATATCGACACCTTCAAGGCCCGCCGTTTCACTATCCTCGGCTCGTCAACCTCGCCCACGTAAATCACCGTCCCGTCTGCTGGCGCAACTACCAGGTTTTCGCCCGTTGGCGGACGGCGTTCCGGGTTGCGGAAAAAAGATACGGCAAAAACGGAAAGGGCCGTCATTACAAAGGCGGCCTTATACCATCCGGTTATCCAGAGGGTTGCCGTAATCGCCGCGAACAGGCCGATTACAGGCAGCCCCTCAATGGCAATTATGCTGTTGTGTTTCAAGTTAGTTTCTGGACTTGTCAACGAGCTTGGATTTCCCGAGCCAGTTCATCATAGAGCGAAGTTTCGCGCCAACCTGCTCTATCTGGTGTTCCTCGCCCATCCTCGTCAGGGCGTTAAACATTGGCTTATTAGCCTGGCACTCCAGTATCCATTCCCGCGCAAAAGAACCGTCCTGTATCTCCTTCAGAATCTCGCGCATCTCGTCCTTTACGTAATCGTCTATGACGCGCGGCCCGCGTGTCATGTCGCCATATTGTGCGGTGTTGGAGACGGAGTAACGCATGTTTGCGATGCCTCCTTCGTAGAGCAGGTCCACTATCAGCTTCGTCTCGTGGAGACACTCGAAATAGGCCATTTCCGGCGCGTAGCCAGCCTCGACCAGCGTTTCGAAACCGGCGGTAATGAGGGCCGTCAGACCTCCACACAAAACCGCCTGCTCGCCGAAGAGATCCGTCTCCGTCTCCTCCTTGAAAGTTGTTTCGATTATGCCTGCCCTGCCGCCGCCTGCCGCCGAGGCGTATGCCATCGCCAGCGCCTTTGATTTCTTCGACGGGTCCTGGTGGACGGCAATAAGCATCGGGACGCCGCTGCCTTTCGTAAACTCGCTCCTCACGAGATGGCCCGGCCCTTTCGGAGCAACCATGAACACATTTGCATCCGCGGGCGGGACAATCTGCCCGTAGTGGATATTGAAGCCGTGCCCGAATCCTATGAAGGCGCCCTTCTTCATGTTCGGAGCTATCTCGTTTTTGTATATGGCGCCCTGGTACTCGTCCGGGAGAAGTATCATTATAACGTCGGCGATTTTTGCCGCTTCCGCCACGGTCATAACCTTGAAGCCCGCCTTTTTCGCCTTGTCCCAGCTCGGGCCTTCCTTGTGTCCGCCGATTATGACGTCGATACCGCTATCCTTCAGGTTGTTGGCGTGGGCATGGCCCTGGCTTCCATAACCTATTATCGCCACTTTTTTGCCCTTCAGGTTCTTTAAATCAGCGTCTTTGTCGTAATATACCTTTACCATTTTCTGTTCCTCTCCTTAGGTTATAATAAAATCAGCTTTTGGCTTCCCTCGCTATCGCCACCTTGCCGGTTCGGACGACCTCTTTTATGCCGAGCGGTTTTAAGAGGTCTATTATCGCCTCGAGCTTTTTGTCGTCCCCGGTTACCTGTATTGTATAAGTCCTGGCCGACGAATCGACTATAACACCACGGAATATCTCGGCAACCCTGAGAGTCTCGGCCCGATGCTCCACCTTCGGCTGAACTTTTATCAGCATCATCTCCCGCTCGACGTGATCGAACTCAGTCAGGTCTGTTACCTTTATCACGTCGAGGAGCTTGTTCAACTGTTTCGTTATCTGCTCGATGATGTTGTCGTCGCCAGAGGTAACTATGGTCATCTGCGAGACCGTCGGATCGAGTGTCTGGCCGACGGATATGGACTCGATATTATACCCGCGCCCGGAGAAAAGCCCTGACACGCGGGAAAGAACGCCGAATTTGTTTTCCACCATCACGGAGATTATATGGCGCATGTCACATCCCCCTCTTTGCGCGGACGCACCTGCATTTCAGTT
>DAHWTK010000074.1:0-5868 GCA_027328825.1 Nitrospirota bacterium | reverse complement strand
TTCAGTATTGCCACCTTCACCGGAAGATTGTGCAGAACCGCGGTCGAAAGCTCCTGGATATTCATCTGAATGGAGCCGTCGCCTGCAATATCGAACACCAGCTTGTTCGGGAACGCGAACTGCGCGCCTATCGCCGCAGGAAAGCCGTATCCCATCGTGCCTAAGCCCCCGGAGGATATCCAGGTGCGGGGCTTCCTGTATTTAAAGAACTGCGCCGCCCACATCTGGTTCTGGCCGACTTCCGTCGCAATAATTGCGTCTCCCTTTGTTATCTCATATATCTTTTCCACAACGAACTGCGGCTTTATCACGTCTTTTTGCTCGTAGTCCATCGGGTGCTCGGCCTTCCAGTCCTCTATCCTGTCCAGCCAGACCTTGCGGTGCGGGTTTGAATGTCCGCCCTCGTCGTGCATGGTCTTGTTCAGGTCTTTAAGCACGTTCTTGACGTCGCCGACAATCGGCACGTCCACACGCACGTTCTTGCGGATTGAGGTCGGGTCTATATCTATGTGAATAATCTTGGCGTCGGGCGCGAAATCCTCAACCCGCCCGGTAACGCGGTCGTCGAAACGCATACCTATCGCAATGAGCAGATCGGACTCGTGCACCGCCATGTTGGCAAAATAAGTCCCGTGCATCCCAAGCATCCCGAGCGAGAGCTTATGGTCTCCCGGAAAGCCGCCGAGTCCCATCATGGTCATCGTAACCGGGAGCTTGGCCGACTCGGCAAATTCCTTGAGTTCCGCCGCCGCGCCTGAACTGATAACGCCCCCGCCGGCGATTACCACAGGTTTTCTCGATTTCGATATTGCGTCCGCGGCCTGTTTTATCTGCCAGACGTTTCCCTTGAAAGTCGGATGGTAGCTCCTGAGTTCCACCTTTTCGGGGTATTTGAAATCCGCCTTCGCAACTGTGATATCCTTCGGCAGGTCGATGAGCACCGGTCCGGGCCTTCCCGTTGAGGCGATATAAAACGCCTCCTTTATCGTCTTTGCCAGGTCGCTTACATCCTTGACCAGGAAGTTATATTTCGTGCACGGCCTCGTAATGCCGACTATGTCCGCCTCCTGAAATGCGTCGTTCCCGATAAGCATTGTCGGCACCTGCCCCGTCAGGATTACCATGGGGATGGAGTCCATGTATGCCGTGGCAATGCCTGTAACGGTATTGGTGGCGCCAGGGCCGGAGGTGACAAGACATACGCCGGGCTTGCCGCTCGCGCGGGCATAGCCGTCAGCCGCATGGGCCGCGCCCTGCTCGTGCCGGGTGAGGATGAGCTGTATGTCCTTCTCGTCGTACAGGACGTCGAAGATATTTAATACCACTCCTCCCGGATAGCCGAAGATGTATTTCACGCCCTCACGCTTCAGGGACTCTATCAGTATCTGCGCGCCGGAAAGTTTCAAATCAAAACCTCCATAAATTAACAACCAACCCTGCAAATAATTAAACCTGTCATTCTAAACGAAGCGAAGAATCTGCTTTAGGTTTTAAAATATGAAAGCGGATTCCTCGGCTGCGCTCGGAATGACATGCGCGGGCGCAATAAATTGCGCCCCTACATCACTTCATTACCGCCCCGGTGTTTGCCGAGGTAACCATCCTTGAATACCTTGCAAGCCAGCCTGTTTTTATCTTTGGCTCCGGCTTCTTCCATGCCTTCGCCCTCTTCGCAAGCTCGGCCTTCGATACTTTCAGCTCCAGCTTCCTCGCCGGGATGTCTATGACTATTTCGTCACCGTCCTTGATAAGCGCTATCGGCCCGCACTCCATCGCCTCAGGGCTTATATGTCCTATGCACGGCCCCTGCGTCCCCCCGGAGAAGCGCCCGTCCGTAATCAGGGCGACGCAGTCCGCAAGGCCCATGCCAACTATCGCCGCGGTCGGAGAGAGCATTTCACGCATACCGGGACCGCCTTTCGGGCCTTCGTAACGGATTACGACTACGTCCCCGGATTTTATCTTGCCGCCCAGGATTGAGGCCATGGCCTCTTCTTCGGAATCAAAACATTTTGCGCGGCCCTTGAACTTCATCATTTTTCCCGAGACGGCGGTCTGCTTTATAACCGAGCCGAGGGGAGCAAGGTTGCCTGTCAGGACGGCTATTCCACCCTCCCTGTGATATGCCCGCTCGACCGTCCTGATTATCTCGTCGCTCTCAGGCCTGGCGCTTTTCGCTATCTCTTTTATTTTGAAACCGGATACGGTAATCCCGTCATTCAGGCGCGAGACGAGCCTTCCCATGACCGCCGGGATACCGCCTGCCGCATCCAAGTCTTCCATGTAATATTTCCCGGCCGGCAGAAGGTCGGTAATGTGCGGGGTCTTCCTGCTTATCTCGTCTATAGCCGAGAGCGGTATGTCTATCCCGGCTTCGTGCGCGATAGCCGGAATATGCAGACAGGTGTTCGTGGAGCCGCCGAGGGCCATGTCAACAGTAATGGCATTCTCGAAGGCCGTTTTAGTCATTATTTTCCTGGGCGTTATATCTTTCTTAACCAGTTCGACCACTCTAACGCCCGATTCGTATGCGATTCGTCTTTTCTTGCTGGATACGGCAAGAGCCGTAGCGCAGCCCGGAAGCGACATGCCCATGGCCTCCGTCACGCACGCCATGGTATTTGCGGTATACAATCCCTGACATGCGCCCGGGCCCGGGCAGGCACATTCCTCAAGCGCGCAAAGCTCCGTGTCGTTTATTTCACCTTTCCTGTAACGACCGACCGCCTCGAAGGTTCCGGTTACGAGATTCTGTCTCTCCATGCCGAGCCTTCCGGAAAGCATCGGCCCCGCCGTAACCACCAGAGTCGGCACGTCAAGCCTTGCCGCAGCCATAAGCATACCGGGAGTAATTTTGTCGCAGTTCGTCAGGAGTACAAGGCCGTCCAGGGCATTGGCAAGGGTGATAGACTCCACCATATCAGCAATAAGCTCGCGCGAAGGCAGGGAGTAATGCATGCCGCCATGCCCCATGGCTATACCGTCGCATATGCCTGGAATACCGAAAACGAAGGAATATCCGCCGCCTGCATGGACACCTTTTTCGATATAGCGTTCAAGGTCTCTCATGCCTATATGACCTGGGATAAGGTCCGTAAAACTGCTTGCTATCCCGATAAGCGGCTTAGCCAGTTCCTTTCTCGTTATCCCAGTGGCAAAAAGAAGCGCCCTGTTCGGCGCCCGTTCTATTCCTTTCTTTATCCTGTCGCTCCTCATGTTGACGCCTTTCTATTTGAATAAAAACGGGAAATTATCTTTTACCATACTCAAAAGCCACAAGTCAACGAATAAAAAAGGGAAGATCCCTTAAGGGGCTCTTCCCTTACTTACCGGATTTTGCCGGCGCCTGTTTTATACGACGGCCAGTTCGTGCAAAATTTCAAACATTCTGTCTTTTTTGGCTAATTTCTGCTTCTGGAGGGTCTTCTTTTCAATTTCTTCTTCAGGAGTAAGGTGCCTTGTACCCCCGAATTTCTGCTCGATCTGCTTGTCGATATCTCTGTGCTCTCTTTCCAGGCGGCGGAACTCTTCGCTCTCGCGCCTGGCGTAACCGGTCAATTCTTCGTTTTCTTCCATCTTTACCTCCCGGATTCGGCTTTGAAGGTTTAGATGCCCTTTAAATCCCTGTACTTAGTTGGAATGTAGCATATCCAAAGGCAAACTTCAAGGGCTTTTTTCCAATACCCACTGCATGTCGTAAAGCCACATGATTACAGCGTTATCGCGTGGAGATTCATAATAATTCCTCCTAAACCCCGCCTCCTCGAAACCCAAGCTTTTATAAAGCTTTATCGCGGCTTTGTTTTTCTCCCTGACTTCCAGAGTGGCCGCTCTGGCCCCCCTCATATAGCAGAATTTCAGGGCCTCAAGCGTCAGTTTCGATGCGATTTTGAGCCGCCTGTACCGCTTCCGGATCCCAAGGTTCAAGATATGCATTTCGTCGATAAGCATCCAGAAACATATAAAACCGACGAGCAGGCCAGCCTCATCCCGTGCGAGGAAGATGAAGGAATAGTCCCTGCCCATCTCGTCCATGAACATCTCTTCAGACCAGGGCCAGGAAAACACCTCCCTTTCCAGCTCCATGACCTCCGGGAGTTCGTCCGGAGTCATCTCGGATATTGTTATTTCCATGCGATATACGTAGCAGAAAGAGAGAAATTTCTCAAGAATAAAACTTGACAACCATATTTTGATTATGAGTAAATAACGGTTGCAAAATTCGCTATCCGTGAGAGCTTTTTTTCTTTGGCGCCGGGGAGCGCATTCGTTCCACAAATCGGATGACAAAACCTAAGTTCTAAGGAGGCGTCGATGAGGAAGCTGTCTGTTCTGTTCTGTTCTGTTCTGTTCTGTTCTGTTCTGTTCTGTTCTGTTCTAATTAACTCCGCGACCGCATGGGCCATCGGGATTTCATCGGCCATGATTAATTACACATCGAACACCATAACCATTAACGGCATCGGCTTCGGCGCGCATCCGCAGGTATATTTTGGCGCACCCGTGGCGAACGCGAAATTATTTCCAACCAACAAGCTTACCTGCACCGTTCAGACCACATCCAAAATTTCGCAGGTCCTCACCGCCACATTGCCCACCAGCACGACTCCGGGGACGTACGAGCTGCTGGTCATCAACCCCGTCGTGGGGACAGGCGCAAGATACGAGGTAACTTACGGCGCGACAGGCTCTCAAGGGCCGATGGGGCCGCAGGGGCCGATCGGTCAGACCGGCGCGACAGGCTCTCAAGGGCCGGCGGGACCGGCGGGCGCTATCGGCGCGACAGGGGCCGCAGGCGCGCCGAGTCCTTCCGCGATGCAGGCGGCGATGCTGCAGATGTACGGCAAGACGGTTAGCGTGGGGAGCTATCCTAGGGGCGTGGCCTTCGACGGGACGAATGTCTGGGTGACGAACTATGGCGGTACCACCGTGTCCGTGATAGACGCCGCCACGGGCAACCCGGCGAGCTTCAGCCCGGTCACAGTGGGAGCCAATCCATCCGCCATAGCCTTCGACGGGACGAACATGTGGGTGACAAACATGGGCGACGGCACCGTGTCCGTGATAGACGCCGCGACCGGACAGCCTGCGAGTGGTATAAACAGCGGCAATCCGATTAACGTAGGGAGTAGTCCCGACGGCATAGCCTTCGACGGGACGAACATGTGGGTGGCGAACGGAACCGGCAACAGCGTGTCCGTGATAAACGCCGCGACAGGCCAGCTCAATACGAGTATAGGCGGCGGCACCATTTCCGTGGGAACCCAGCCCCAGGGCGTCGCCTTCGACGGGACGGATATATGGGTGGCGAACAATGTCGATAACACCGTGTCCGTGATAAACGCCGCTACCGGCGCCCCCGTAAGAACCGTTACCGTGGGACAATGGCCTAATGCCATAGCCTTCGACGGGACGAACATGTGGGTGGTGAACGCAAACGACGGCACCGTATCCGTGATAAACGCCGCCGGGACTGTCATCAATACCGTTAACAATTTGGGTTATGGTGCTAATGCCATAGCCTTTGACGGCACAAACATGTGGGTGACGAATACAAACGCCTCCAGCGCGTCCGTAATAAACTCCTCCGGGAGTGTCACCAGTACCGTTGCCGACGGTGGGAGTAATCCTGATGGCATAGCCTTCGACGGGACTAATATGTGGGTGGCGCACTATACCAACGGCAATGTGACAAGGATACTGGACAGGTAGGAGATTCTTCACCCTCCCCTAACATCCCCTCAAGGGAGGGGATGTTAGGATTTACCCTCGCCCTCCGGGAGAGGGGCATGGGGTGAGGGAAATATTATGGGTGAGGGCGATATTACCTGCGCGGCATTCCCCCGCCGCCTGGATATCTGCCGCCGC
>DAHWTK010000073.1 GCA_027328825.1 Nitrospirota bacterium | reverse complement strand
CGTTCCTGACATACATGCTCCCGGTGATATTTCTTTTCCTTGGGGCATATCTCGGCGGGAAATACGGGCCGATGCTGTCCGGCGCAATATCGCTCGATTACTGGCAGGCGATCGGCGGCGTTGCATTTCTCGTCCTCTCGGCGGTGCTTGTGCGGCTCTACGACAGGAAGGTAAAAAGAACCACCACTATAAGACCTGTGATTGTTAAAATAATGGAGGAATAACGCAAAGAAAGACCGTCACCCCCGTTTTTACGGGAATGACAAAATAGCTAACCCAGGAGGCCACATGAAAGATTACGCTGTAGAAAACACGAGAAATGTCGTAATCGTATCACATGGCGGCGCGGGCAAGACTACGCTCACAGAGGCTATGCTCTTCGCCGCCGGGGCCACAGACCGCATGGGCAGGGTCGAAGAAGGCAATACCGTTACAGACTTCGAGCCTGAAGAAATAAACAGGAAATCCTCCATAAGTTCCGCCGCCGCGTTCTGCGAATGGGACGGAACCAAGATTACCTTGATAGACACCCCCGGATACATAAATTTCCTCGAAGATGCGAAGGCCTGTGTCCGCGCTGCGGACGGCGCCGTTGTCATAATGTCCCCCATTTCCGGAATAAAGGCCGAGACCGAGAAAATATGGGAATACTTAAACGAGTTCGGCCTGCCCCGGATAATATTCGTAGCAAAGATGGACAAGGAAAGGGCCGACATCAGGACCGTACTTAACGAATGCGATAAAGGTTTCTGCAAGGAGGCCACGCCCGTGCAGATGCCAATCGGTTCCGAGAACAGCTTCAGGGGCATGATAGATCTCCTGAAGATGAAGGCTTACATAGCAGATGAAAGCGGCAAGACCAAAGAAACGGACATCCCGTCGGAGATGAAGGCTGAGGCCGAAGAACTCGGGGGCAGGATGGTAGAGAAGATAGCCGAGAGCGACGACTCTCTTACGGAGAAATACCTTGAGACTGGCGAGCTGTCCCAGGAAGAAATCGCTTCCGGACTTCGCAGGGGATGCATCGCCGGGAAGATAACCCCGCTTCTCTGCGGCGCGCCCCCGAAGGGAATCGGTGTGCCCCAGCTTCTCGATATGATTACCTCGGCCCTCCCGAACCCGGTTGAAAAGGCCGAAACGGCGCCCATAAAGGTTAAAGACGTAAAGGGCGCGGAAGTAGTTTTAAAGACGGATAAAAACGGCCCGCTCGCTGCGGTTGTGTTTAAAACGATAGCCGACCCGTTTGCCGGAAAACTCAGCCTTTTCAGGGTAATATCCGGACAGATGCGCTCGGATTCCACTGTATTCGATGCAAACCGGGAAAAAGAAGAGCGAATGGGCCAGCTCTTCTACCTTATGGGCAAGAAGCAGGTCCCGGCGCAGGTCGTAAAGGCGGGCGAGATTGCCGCCGTCGCCAAGCTTAAGGATACCGTTACAGGCGATACGCTGTGCGACAAGGCGCACCCGTATATCGCCGAGTCCATAAAATATCAGGAACCCGTAATGGCCTTCGCAATAGAGGCCAGGAACAAGGGCGAAGAGGACAAGATATCCAACGGCCTGCACAGGCTCCTTGAGGAAGACCCCACACTTCGTTTCCAGAGGGACGAACAGACGAAGGAGATGATACTGTCCGGCATGGGCCAGCTGCACCTTGAAATCACGCTTGAGCGCCTGAAGAGAAAGTTCGGCACCGAAGTCGTCATGAAGACCCCGAAGATACCTTACAAGGAAACCATAAAAGGCAGGGCTAAGGTGCAGGGCAAATACAAGAAGCAATCCGGCGGACGCGGTCAGTACGGCGACACGTGGATTGAAATCGAGCCTCTGGGCAGGGGCGGAGGGTTTGAATTCGTAGACAAAATCGTGGGCGGGGCTATACCAAGACAGTATATTCCGGCGGTAGAAAAGGGCATTGTCGAGGCCATGCACGAAGGCGTAATAGCTGGCTATCCTGTTGTAGATATTAGGGTTACGCTCTACGACGGCTCATATCACGAGGTGGATTCATCTGAAATGGCCTTTAAAATCGCCGGCTCGATGGGTTTTAAAAAGGGTGTTCTGGAGTGCAGGCCCGCACTCCTTGAGCCTGTAATGGACGTTACCATAGTCGTCCCGGAGGACACGATGGGCAATGTCATAGGCGACCTGAACTCCCGGCGCGGAAAGGTGCAGGGCATGGCGTCTTCCGGTTCGAATCAGAAGGTGACCGCCCAGGTGCCTATGGCGGAAATGCTTAACTACGCGCCGACGCTCAATTCCCTTACGTCCGGGCGCGGGATGTATACTATGTCGTTCTCTCATTACGAGGAACTTCCCGCTCATCTTGCGCAGAAGGTCATAGAAGAGGGCAAAAAGGCGCATACCGAGAAAGGCGAATAGCGTTTTTCCAATAAAAATCCTTGACATAGCCAAGCTCCTTAATGTATATTCGCCCTGTCGAGGGGGGCGGGGTTAAGATAATTTTTAAAAGAATTGACGGGGCAGGCGTAAATCAAATCAGGAGGCTTAAAGATGACCAAGGCGGACATAGTCTCGGAAGTTTATGAAAAAGTCGGTCTTTCCAAAAAGGAAGCAACTGACATAGTTGAGACAGTCCTCGACACCATAAAGGATACCCTGAAAAGCGGCGAGACGGTAAAGATTGCCGGTTTTGGTAATTTTGTCATCCGAGGAAAGGGGTCCCGCAAAGGCCGCAACCCCAAAACGGGGGAGAATATCGAGATTACGCCGCGCAAGGTCGTCACCTTCAAGCCGAGCATGATATTCAAGGATTTTGTCGATAAGGGCAAGGAAGAAACGGCATAAGCGTCCGGTTTCGGAGGCCTCAGTTGGCCGAGCAGCCAGGGAAGCTTTTCTATAAAATCGGCGAAGTCAGCCGACTTGCCCAGGTAGAGCCTTATATCCTCCGATATTGGGAAAACGAGTTCCCGGCGCTCTCCCCGAAAAAATCCAGAGGCGGCCAAAGGGTTTACCGGCAGAAGGATTTAGACCTCGTCCTCTCGATTAAAAAAATGCTCTACGAAGAAGGCTACACGATAGCCGGGGCCAGAAAAATAATATCAAAGGGGGGCCCGGGAGGCAGGACGGCTGGAAAAACGGCGGGAAATTTGACGGAAATGCCGGAGCCGGGGAATATGGAGGCAATTGAAGAGATGGAAGCCGAAGCCGCGGCTAAACAATCCAGAAGCATCGTGGCGGGAGAAATTAATAACTCCCCGCAGATGTCTCTGCTGTTTTCTTCAGGCGGCGGCAGCTCAGGTATCCAGGACGTCCTGCTGAAGGTAAAGGCGGAAATAAAAGAGATAATCGAACTGGTAAAATAGGGTTGCCTGTCATTCTGAGCGGAGCGAATCTGCGTTTATGTAGCTGCCCCATTCATGGGGCGATTTGAAAGCGCCGGATAAATCAGGCAGCTACAAAACCATAAGGCGGATTCTTAGGCGGTTGCCTCAGAATGACAATAAAAGTAAAATATCGGTATAATGTTTAAGTCGGGGCGTGGCGCAGCCTGGTAGCGCACTTGTCTGGGGGGCAAGGGGTCGTCCGTTCAAATCGGATCGCCCCGACCAATTTTTTTACCCATAAAACTCCCAAAGGAATAGCCGCCGGAAATGGCGGCTGTTTTTTTAAGTCCCAAAATAATGCCATTACTAAGTGAAGCGAAGAATCTGCATTATCCCCCTCTTAAGCCTGCCCTGAGCGGAGCCGAAGGGACAAGAGGGGGCCAGGGGGCGTTATGATCATCTTGGCTACCAACGACGACGGCGTATATTCGCCAGGACTCAAAATACTCGCCAATGCTCTAAAACATCTGGGCGACGTTTGGGTCGTAGCGCCGGACAGGGAACAGAGCGCGGTGTCGCATTCCCTTACGCTACACAGGCCGCTCCTCGTCGAGGAGGTAATGGAGCGCGTCTATTCCGTCAACGGCACGCCGACGGACTGCGTGAACGTCGCCGTCCACGGCATTCTCCCGGAGAGGCCCGGCCTCGTGGTGTCTGGCATAAACAAGGGCGGGAACCTGGGCGACGACGTGACATACTCCGGCACCGTATCCGCCGCGCTTGAGGCCGCCATCATGGGGATTCCCGCGATTGCCGTCTCGATGGTCGCGCGTGAGGATTTTCTTTTCCAGACCGGCGCCGATTATGCCGCGCGGCTTGCCGGTCAGGTGATAAGAGACGGCATGAAAAAAGACACGCTCCTGAACGTAAACGTACCCAATATAGGCCCGGACGAGATAAAGGGGGTTCGTATAACCCGCCAGGGCAGGCGCGTATATGGCGGCTCCGTCCTTGAGCGCATCGACCCCAGGGGGAAGAAATACTTCTGGATAGGCGGCGATACGGATAACTGGGTAAAAGACCCCCTTGCCGACCACGAGGCGGTCAAGGCTGGATACATATCCATTACGCCGCTCATGCTCGACCTGACAGACCACGGATACCTTGATAAGATAAAGGGCTGGGAAGAGATATTAACCCCGGACAAAAGCAGTCTGTCGTTTTGAGGCGTATGCCGAAGAATCCGTTTTTCGACTTAAAATGCAGATTCTTCGCTTCGCTCAGAATGACAATAAAATTTTCGTTACGGTATTGAATGATTCAGAACTTCGATGCGCTCCGGAAAAAGATGGTCGAGACCCAGCTTATAGCGCGGGGGATAAAGGACCAGCGTGTGCTTAAGGCCATGCTGAAGGTTCCCCGGCATCTCTTCGTGGAGGAGGCGCTTTGGGATCGCTCCTATGGAGATTACGCCCTGCCCATCGGCGAAGGGCAAACTATATCCCAACCGTACATGGTTGCCATAATGACAGAACTGCTTGCTCCCGATAAGGACGACAAGGTGCTTGAGATAGGCACCGGTTCCGGTTATCAGGCGGCGGTGCTTGCGGAAGTGGTTTCGAAGGTTTGCACGGTGGAGCGCATAGGCGCTCTCGGGATGAGGGCCCGAAAGATATTGGATTTTTTAGGGTATCATAATATTGCAGTCCGCACATTCGACGGCACTTACGGCTGGCGGGACGAGGCCCCTTTCGACAGGATAATCGTCACGGCGGCATCTCCGGAAATTCCTAAGCCCCTCCTGGAACAGCTCAAGGAAGGCGGAAGAATGGTTGTCCCGATAGGAGACCACTACCTCCAGACACTTATGGTCGCGGATAAAAAACCAGGCGGCGGGATAGAATTGACGGAGAGTATAAAATGCGTTTTCGTGCCGCTTATTGGCGCGTATGGCTTCAAGACCGACGGGAGGTAGTGTGTCAGAAGTCATTGTCAAATCCCTCGCGGCATTCGTAATAATCGGCATATCCAGGATCGGCTATGCCGGGATTGCGCTGATGATGGCGATTGAGTCAGCCTGCATACCGCTTCCGTCCGAGATAATAATGCCCTTTTCGGGATACCTTGTTTACGCAGGACATTTCAGGCTTTTTTATGTCGCACTTGCAGGGGCTGTCGGATGTGTTATCGGTTCCGTCCTCGCTTACTGGGCGGGCGTATACGGCGGACGGCCTTTCCTGCTCAAATACGGGAAGTATGTGCTTATTACGCCGAGGGAGCTCGATTCGGCGGACAGGTGGTTCGCAAGGTTCGGAGAGGGGGCTATTTTTATCTCCCGCCTTCTGCCGGTCGTCAGGACGTTCATTTCATTGCCCGCCGGGATTGCCAGGATGAATTTTCCGAAGTTCGTTATATATACATTCCTGGGTTCTTTCCCCTGGTGCCTGGGGCTTGCTTGGATAGGCGAGAAAATGGGGGAGAACTGGGATAAACTTGGGAAATATTTTCACCGTATGGATGCGGCAATCGGCATCCTTGTTGTCGCAGGGATTGTGTGGTTTGCCTGGCGGCACTGGCCCAGGAAAGTAAAGGCTGCCGGCTGATTCAAAATCATATTGAAAATGCAAGGACGTGATGATATTATTAACACGATTGATAAGCCATATTTCCAATCCGTGATTAATTAAAAATTTACGCGGGCGTAGCTCAGTTGGTAGAGTACAAGCTTCCCAAGCTTGGTGTCGCGGGTTCGAGACCCGTCGCCCGCTCCATCTTTTCCCTTCGTGGTTCAGTCAGTCAAAAAACAAGAGAGGACAGATGAAAGCCGTTGAGATAAAAGACAGTATATACTGGGTAGGAGCTGTGGACTGGAATGTGCGGGATTTCCACGGCTACGAAACCCCTCGCGGCACAACATACAACAATTATCTTCTGATGGACGACGACATAACGCTTGTCGATACCGTGAAATACGACTTTTCCGAAGAAACGGTAAAGAACATAAGCGGCGTTGTAGAGCCGTCGAGAATAAAAAATATAGTCATAAATCACATAGAGAACGACCATGTGACGAGTCTCGACAGGATAATGAAGCTTTCTCCGGGTGCGGTGATATATATTACGGAAAAGGGCAGAAAGGGCCTTGGCAGGTTTTTCGACATCTCGAAATGGAAGATGAACGTTGTCAAAACCGGCGACACCCTCTCTATCGGCAAAAGGACGTTTTTATTTATCGAGACTCCTATGCTCCACTGGCCAGATTCCATGATGACTTACGTCAGGGAAGAGAAGCTTCTCTTCAGCCAGGACGGTTTTGGCCAACACATTGCGTCGTCCGTAAGGTTCGACGACGAATACATTGCCTGCAAGTCAACATATGAACTCGACGATGCGGTATTGGATTATTACGCGAACATATTGATGCCGTTCGGCCAGATAATAAAAGGCAAGATTTCCGAGATACAGCGTCTCGGTCTGGATATTGACATGATAGCCCCGGACCATGGCATTATATGGCGGAACGACCCCGGCAGGGTGTTGCAAAAATATCTCGATATGGCCGATGGGAAGGCCGACCTGAGCGTGGCAATAATATACGATACCATGTGGCGCAGCACGGAAATGATGACCGCGCCAATCCTCCAGGGAATAAAAGACGAGGGGGTTGGATGCCGGCTGATAAAGCTCAGGACTACTCACATGAGCGCCGCCATAAAGGAGTTCTGGAAGTCGAGGGGCTGTCTTGTCGGTTCTCCGACACTGAATAATCTACTTTTTCCGACAGTGGCGGAGTTCCTTACGCATCTGCGCGGCTTAAGGCCCAAAAACAGGATAATGGGTGCGTTCGGCAGCTACGGCTGGGGCGGAGGCGCCGTAAAAGAGGCTTACGAGGAGTTCGGCAAAATGGGGCTTGAGGCGTTCGGGCCAGGGATTCAGGCGCTTTACAAGCCGTCAGCCGACGACGAGAAAGCCTGCTATGATTTCGGCAGGGAATTTGCGAAAAAGGTCAAGGAATTCCATAAAAAGTTCTGACGGAGGGCTTGATGATCTGGAAGTGCAGCGTATGCGGTTATGAGTATGATGAAAGGGTGGAAGATATGCCGTTTGAGCAGCTGCCTGCCGACTGGCAGTGCCCGGTATGTTTCGCGGGCAAGGACGCTTTCGAGAAGAAAGTGTAGTACATCGACAGAACGCAATAATAACAAGGAGGGGTATTATGGCAGAACTTGGCAAAACTTACGTTTGCGACGTATGCGGTAACGAGGTTAAGGTGACGAAGGCTGGCGGCGGCGTTCTTGTATGCTGCGGAAAGCCCATGAAGAAGACCGATTAACCGGTTTTGCTTGACAACCGGTCAAATTCTATTGTATCTTGAGTCCGGGCGGAAAGTCTGAGCCCGGCTTGATTTCATGGAATTCCAGGGAAGACGGTAAAAGCCGTCACTGCCCCGCAACTGTAAGCGGCGAGCCTGCCCCTGATGCCACTGTCCTGTACGGATGGGAAGGCGGGGAGAGGCGATAACCCGCGAGTCAGGATACCTGGTCAATATAGTCTGTTACTTCCGAGGGGGAGGTAAGAGTTCGCTTTTTGCACCCCCCGCCGTTTCAAGGCCGGGGTTTTTTGTTTTCGGAGGCAATTGCCGCGTCATGCCGGGAAAAGGCTTGGTACACGTCTATACAGGTTTTTCCAAGGGCAAGACCACGGCTGCGATGGGTCTTGCCCTGCGCGCGCTTGGGCAAGGCATGAGCGTCCTTGTCGTCCAGTTCCTTAAAGGGGGCGGAAGCGTTTCCGGCGAAATAAAGATGCTCTCAAAAATCCCCGGCGCCGAGATAATCAGGTTTACCGACCAGCGCCATCCGCTTTTCTGCAAGGACGGCTGCGATATTGATGAACTCAGGAAATCAATACGCTGGGGATTTGCGCTTGCGAAAGAGAAACTGCTGTCAGGCGAATACGACCTTGCCGTCCTGGACGAGATAAACAACTGCGTCAAGGAGGGGTGGCTGGAAGCGGGAGAGGTGGTCTCGGTTATTAAAGAAAAGCCGGAGGGCCTTGAGCTTGTGCTTACAGGCAGGGGATGCCCCCGGGAAATTATAGAGCTTGCCGATTACGTCACGGAGATGACCGTGATAAAGCATCCTGCGGAAAATGGGGTCAAGGCCAGAAGAGGAATCGAGTTCTGATGGGGAAGGTCATATTCATAACCGGCGGCGCGCGCTCCGGCAAAAGCGGTTTCGGCCTTTCTCTGGCGGAGAAGCAGGGCGGCAGGCTCGTATATATCGCCACGGCGCAGGCGAGAGATCCGGAGATGGC
>DAHWTK010000072.1 GCA_027328825.1 Nitrospirota bacterium | reverse complement strand
CTATAAGCCATTTTATTATAACGGATGTATCCAGCCCCCCGGAATATGCGAGGACGACCTTCCTTGCCTTTTTGTCCATAATCTCCTTGGTTACCTTAGCCAGCCAGGAGGCGCACCAGCCTTCCTTGCCTCATCCGGGAGTACGTTGTTTATCATATTCTGCGCTTCGTCCATCTGCTTCTGCGCATCGTCCATTTTGACCCGCGCCGCGCCGCGCATATCCTGATACTGCGTCACCTGGTAATCGGAGACGGAGCCTCCGACGCTTGTTCCCTGGAGCAGGCCATTATACTTGTTCCAGTCATCGCTCGCGTCCTTGTATTTCTCCGCCGCATCCTTATATTTTTTATTCCAGTTGTAAACCCGGGCCTTCCACCAGAACCGGTCATGGCCATTATTGTCCGTATTGTGATAGCCTTGAGACTGCGGGATAGCGGGAGCTGGCGCAGGCGCCGGTTCTCCCGGGTTTTTTACTCCAACCGCACCTTTCGGCCTGGAGAATGTTTTCTGCACAGTCACGCCCTGTTCGTCCGAGTTGACCGTCTGTATATCCCTTATCTCGCTCTTGCTGATGACAATCGCGCCAGAAGGGAGGATTATACGGACAGAGCGTTTGAGGACGATGTAGTTGTCGGTGGTAATCTTCCCGCCGCTCTTGAGCCTGATTACGAACTTCTCTTTTTTCTTCGGCTTGGCAGACTGCTCGAGCGAGGAAGTCGTTTCCTTAGTCCTTTTTAATATCTTGTCCACAAAGCTGGCTATCTTGCTCTGTTCGCAATAGGCGACGTTCGGGACCAAAACCGCGACAAGCAATAAAACAACCAGTAATTTCTTCATAGAGGGACCTCTTTTTAACTGTTTTAGGCAGTCCGGGAACCCTTATTTTTATTATACTCCAAGGCGGATTTTCATAAATATCAGCCTGTTATGAGCAGCTCCAGAAGCGCTTTCTGCGCATGAAGACGGTTCTCCGCCTGGTCGAAAACGGCGGAATTCCTTCCCTCCATGGCCTCGTCTGTTATTTCTTCGCCCCTGTGGGCGGGGAGACAATGAAGGACGATACAGCTTGGCTTCGCATGGCTTATGAGCCCCTGGTTTATCTGGAACCCTTTGAAATGTCTCTGCCTTTGCGCTTTTTCCGACTCCTGGCCCATCGACGCCCAGACATCGGTATACAGAACGTCCGCCCCGGCTGCGGCAATTGCCGGCTCCCGCGTAAGTTCCATCTTGGCCCGACCCGTTTCCCTGGCCCATGCGAGGACGCCGGGATCAGGTTCGTAGCCCTCGGGGCAGGCAAGCGAGATGTCGATCCCGGCCTTGATGCAGCCCTCGACGAGGGAGTTCGCCATGTTGTTGCCGTCGCCTATGTAGGCGAGTTTAAGCCCCTGAAACTTCACGAATTTTTCTTTTATCGTAAGGAGGTCGGCAAGCACCTGGCAAGGATGATGTTTGTCCGTAAGGCCGTTTATCACGGGCACGGAGGCGTATTTCGCCATTTCCTCAACGGATTCCTGCGAATAAGTCCGCACCATTATCGCGTCCACGTATCTTGATAGCACCCTTGCCGTGTCCCTTATCTCCTCGCCGCGTCCTATCTGCGTGTCGGACGGAGAGAGGAATATCGCGTGTCCGCCAAGCTGGGACATCCCGGCCTCGAAAGACACCCGCGTGCGGGTGGAAGATTTCTCGAATACCATGGCGAGAGAGCGGCCACGGAGTGTAAGCCTCTCTTCTCCTCTTGCATGAATCGCTTTTAAAAGCTCCGCCCGCTCCAGTACCTTGAAGAAGTCCTCGTCCGGGAAGGAAGCCAGGGTCAAAAGATCCTTAGTCATGGTGCAGCCTGCCTTCGAATATCCTGTCCAATGTCTCCACCAGCGCGTCAATCTCCTCTTCCGTCACGATAAGGGGCGGCACGAACCTTAGCACGCTCCCCATTGTCGAGTTTATAACAAATCCTTCGGAGAAGGCCTGTTTAACTATCGGCGCGGCATCGAAATCAAGCTCCATGCCTATCAAAAGCCCCCTGCCCCTTATGTCCTTGATGAAATGGTATTTCTTCTTAAGCTTTTCAAGTTCCTTTACGAAGTATTCCCCCATCCTCACGCAGGAGCCTATGAGCCAGCCGTCCTCCAATATGGCCTCAAGGGAAGCCAGGCCCGCAGCGCAGGCAAGCGGATTGCCCCCGAATGTCGAGGCGTGGTCGCCCGGAGAAAATGCCTCCGCCGCCTTCTCGGTAGCAAGGCAGGCCCCGATTGCCGTCCCGCCTCCCAGGGCCTTGGCAAGAGTCATTATGTCCGGCTTTATGCCGAAGTGTTCGTAGGCGAACAGTTTCCCGGTGCGTCCCATACCGGTCTGCACTTCGTCGAGGATGAGCAGTAGGCCCTTGTCGTCGCAGAACGCCCGGAGCTCCCTGAAATAATCCTCGGGCGGGACGTTTACCCCCCCCTCGGCCTGGATAGGCTCCATCATAACCGCGCAGGTTTTGTCCGTTACAGCGTCCTTAACCGCCTTCATATCCCCGAACGGGACGTATTTAAATCCCGGCAGGAGCGGCGTGAACGCGCTCTGGAACTTCTCCTGGCCGGTCGCGGTTATCGTGGCCATAGTCCTGCCGTGGAACGACTTGAGAGCGGTTATAATCTCGTATCTCTGGCCGCCCATGTTTTCTTTCGCGTACTTCCGGGCGAGCTTTATGGCCGCCTCGTTCGCTTCGGCCCCGGAGTTGCAGAAAAACACCCTGTCCGCAAAAGAATTCTGGCACAGGGCCTTGGCAAGCTTTATCTGCGGCTCGATGTGGAAATAATTCGAGACGTGTATAAGCTTCTGGGCCTGCTTCTGGAGCGCAATCACGACCTTCGGATGGCAGTGCCCCAGGTTGTTCACGGCTATCCCGCCCAGAAAATCCAGATATTCCTTCCCGTCTGAGTCCCACAGCTTCATTCCCCTGCCCCGGACGAACACGACGGGGAACCGCCCGTAGGTATTAAATAGATATTTTTTAGATTCTTCTATCAGTTTATCAGTTGACATTGTAGTTAATTCTTTTTAATTTCCGAATATCATCTATTGGTAAAAACTAATTGATAACACAAGGGGTTATAAAAATCAACGGGAAAATGTGGAGTTTCCAGGGCGGTCTGACACCCCGCCCTTTACAGATTACGCCGGTTTTGCTATTCTTATGAGCGTAGCTTATTAAAGTCCGCTCCTGCAGGGCCGGTTTCTTTGCCACGGTCAAGACGAGGGGCCATTGTGGCCGAGCTCGTGGCATGTAACCGACCCTGCAGTTTATTTATGGAGGTGCGTAATGGTCGTGGAATTTTCCATGTGGCCGATGGTCGGGGCGTCCGTCTCCGAACATGTCGCGAAGGTTATAAAGATGGTGGACGAATCCGGCCTGCCGTACAAGGTAAATGCGATGGGGACGGTCGTGGAGGGCGAGTGGGACGAGGTTATGGGGCTTATAAAAAAATGCCATCAGCTGCTTGCGGGCCAGGCGGAGCGTGTCATCACGGAAATAAGCATAGACGACAGGAAGACAAGGAGCAACAGGATTGAGGGAAAAGTGGCGTCTATAGAGAAAGTTCTTGGGAAGGAAATAAAGAAATAAGAAATTTTATAGACATAGTTGACATTCAGGGTTAGAATTAGGTATATATAAAGGCTCACGATTTGAAAGAGTTTCGTAAATCTTACAAAAGGAGTGTCAAGAAATGGGCAGGATATACCTGGACAATAACGCCACCACGCCGGTCAGACCGGAGGTAGCCGAGGCGCTGGCCAGGATGCTGAAAGGCTGTTACGGCAACCCCGCTACGCTTTATTGCATCGGCCAGGAAGCTCATGTCGAGCTGGAGCACGCCAGGGACGTAATGGCGAAGATACTCGGCTGCAACAGGGAGGAGATTATATTCACAAGCGGCGGCACGGAGAGCGACAATATCGCCGTGCTCGGCGTCGCAAGGGCGAACAGGAAAAAGGGCAACCACATAATAACGACGAAGATTGAACATCATGCCATCCTGAACCCCTGCAAGGCCCTCGAAAAGGAAGGATGGCAGGTAACCTACCTGCCGGTGGACGAATACGGGATGGTGAACCCCGAAGACGTCGAGCGCTCCATCACCTCCGGCACGGTACTCATAAGCATAATGCACGCCAATAATGAGGTCGGCACAATCCAGCCGATTGCAGAGATAGGCAGAATAGCAAAGGCGCACAAGATTACCTTCCATACCGACGCCGTACAGAGCTTCGGGAAGCTCTCCGTAAACGTGGACGAACTGGGGGTCGATCTCCTCTCCGCGTCGTCCCATAAGATTTACGGCCCGAAGGGAGTGGGGCTTCTTTATGTCCGGAAGGGGACAAAAATACTTCCCATAATGTTCGGCGGGCACCAGGAGCGTTCGCTTCGGCCCGGGACGGAGAACGTGCCGGGTATAGTCGGCTTCGGCAAGGCCGCAGAGCTTATGGCCGCGGAAGGGCCGGCTGAGGAGGCGCGGCTTCTGAAGCTTCGGGAGCGGCTCTGGGAGGGGATAAAAGCCAATGTGCCGCATGTGAAGCTGAACGGGCATCCGACCATGAGGCTCGCCGGGACGCTGAACGTGATATTCGAGTACGTCGAGGGCGAATCGATAATCCTGAGCCTTGACGAGCATGGCATCTGCGCCGCGTCCGGCTCGGCATGCACCTCCGATTCGCTGGAGCCTTCGCACGTGCTGGCGGCCATGGGCGTCCCGCCGGAAAAGAGCCACGGCGCGCTGCGGATGTCGTTTGGAAGGGAAAATACCGAGGAAGACGTGGACAAGGTGCTGGAGGCGCTCCCGAAGGTGGTTGAAAAGCTCAGGAGCTTCAGCCCTATTTACAAGGATTTCTTAAAACAGCAGACGGCGTAAAAATCTGAAAGGAAACGAGGTTCAAGTCATGGCATATTCAGAGAAGGTGATGGACCACTTCAGAAATCCCCGGAATGTCGGCGAGATGAAGGACGCCGACGGTGTCGGCAAGGTCGGCAATCCGGTCTGCGGCGATATAATGGAGCTTTACATCAAGGTAAAAGACGAGACTATCGTAGACGCAAAATTCCAGACGCTGGGCTGCGGCGCGGCGATAGCGACGTCCTCCATGGTTACCGAGATGGTGAAGGGGCAGAAGCTCGAAGACGCGCTGAAAATCTCCAATTCGATGGTGGCGGAGGCGCTTGGGGGCCTGCCGTCTCAGAAGATGCACTGCTCGGTGCTTGCAGAAGAGGCCCTGCAGAGCGCGATTTCGGACTACAGAAAGAAAAAAGGGGAATAGGGGACGCATTTATGGCGTCCGTCGCTTTCATTCTGAGGCGATGGACGAATAATCCGCTTTTATGCCTTTAAGGCCGGTTTTCTCCGGCCTTTTATTTTATCCGGAATCTTGAAAAATCCATACCTCTCTGCTATCTTGATAAGAGTTCCGTATACCAGCGGCATCCATACCTTTGCGGCGGGGAAATGGCAGAACCCGAAGCTCTTTTAATCATAGACATGTTAAACGACTTCTGCCTGGAAGACGGGCCGCTCTATGTACCCATGACTCGCAAGATAATTCCGAACATCCGGCGGGAACTCGACAGGGCGCGCACGGATGGCGTGCCTGTAATATATATCTGCGACGCTCACGACAAGAACGACATCGAGTTTAAAAACTGGCCGCAACATGCCGTGGAGGGTTCATTGGGCGCGGACGTCGTAGACGAGCTAAAACCGCTTGAGCAGGATATAGTTATCCATAAAAAAACCCTCATGGGGTTTTACAGAACAGACCTGGAGAATAAACTCCGGGGCCTGGGTATCGGCCTGGTTACCGTAACCGGCTGCGTAACGAACATCTGCGTGATGATCATTGCAGTCGAAGCAGCGGCTAGAGGCCTTAAGGTGCGTGTGCCCAGGGACTGCACAGCCGGCCTGGACATGGAGATGCACGAGTTCGCGCTCAGGGAGCTTGAGGAAGTCATCAAGGCGGAGGTGTATTGAGGGTGTTCCACACCGCTAAACCAGAAGACGTCAAGGCCGGCAAGGTAACCGACGTATATTTCGACCGCACAATGCGCATCCTGAAGGCGAAAGGCGTCGATGCGCGCGTGCGGATGGAGATAATCGCGAAGACGCTTCCGGGCGGCTGGGACTGGGGCGTTCTCGCCGGAGTCGAGGAAGTGGCCGAGCTTCTGTCCGGCCTTCCCGTAAACGCCCGCTCGATGCCGGAGGGCACTGTATTTTATCCATACCAGCCGGTGATGGAGATAGAGGGAAACTACACGGACTTCGGCCATTACGAGACTGCCGTCCTGGGGCTTGTCTGCCAGGCATCCGGCATCGCGACGAAGGCCGCCCGCGTAAAGAAGCTTGCCGGAGAGCGGCCAGTAATATCCTTCGGGGCGCGCAGGATGCACCCGGTCCTCGCTCCGATGATAGAGAGAAACGCATATATCGGCGGCTGCGACGGCGTATCCGTGATGAAGAGCGCGGAACTTATCGGGCACGACCCCATGGGCACAATGCCGCACGCCCTGATACTGATATTTGGAGACACGGTCAAAGCGGTAAGCGCTTTCGACGAGATAATCGAGCATAGCGCCGCGAGGACCGCCCTCATTGACACCTTCCAGGACGAGAAGTTCGAGGCCATCCGCGTAGCAGAGGCTATGGGTAATAAAGTATACGCCATGCGGCTGGACACGCCCGGCTCACGCAGGGGAAATTTTTACCGCATACTCGAAGAGGTAAGGTGGGAACTGAACCTGCGGGGCTATAAGGGCATCAAACTCTTCGTAAGCGGCGGGATTGGCGAAAAGGACATCCCGGCCTTAAACCCGGTCGTGGACGGCTACGGCATCGGCACATCTATTGCCAATGCGCCCGTGGTGGATTTCTCGATGGACATAGTGGAGATAGACGGAAAGCCCGTCTCCAAGCGCGGGAAGTTGTCCGGGGCCAAGAGCGTCATCAGGTGCCTTTCGTGCCTCTGCGATATGGTCGTGCCGCTTACGGACAGGCAAAGGCACTGCGAGTGCGGCGGAGAGATGAACGACATACTGCTCCCGCTTATGCGCGAAGGGAAGTTAATCCCGGAACTTCCGGGGCCGGACATCATACGCGAGAAAGTCCTGCACGCGGTGCGGCGGCTGGGTTCACCTTCTCCTCCCGCCCCTGTCCCATAAAGGGCGAGGGGCAAAAGAGTTTACCCCTCTTCCCGGCGTGGGAGAGGGAAGGCCGAAGGCCAGGAAGAGGGTCCCTCAAGCGATTTTATAAAGGAGGCACACTACTTTGAGTGCGGAAGGCATAGTCGGGATAGACTTGGGCTCCGTCAGCGTAAAGGCCGTAACGCTTGGGGCGGACGGGAAAATCATCTCGTCCGGATATAAACGACATTACGGGCAGGCGCTTTCCGCCGCGCTGGAATTCCTCGACGCCCTGCCCGACGGCACGTCGCTTGTCGTAACCGGCTCCGCCGGAAAGCTCTTGGCCAGCATACTCGACGTCACCCACGTAAACGAGGTCGTTGCGCTCTCCGCCGCCGCCGGGAAATATTACCCGCACGTAAGGACGGTAATCGAGATGGGCGGGGAGGACTCGAAGCTCCTCGTAATGGAGGGCGGAAGACTCAAGGATTTCTCCATGAACTCCGCATGTGCGGCAGGCACTGGCTCGTTCCTTGACCAGCAGGCCGAGAGGCTGAACATAAAAATCGAGGACGAGTTCGGCGAGCTTGCGCTCAAGTCCGAAAACCCGCCGCGCATCGCCGGGCGGTGCAGCGTGTTCGCCAAGTCCGACATGATACACCTCCAGCAGCTTGCAACGCCGGATTACGATATTGTCGCCGGGCTATGCTTCGCGGTCGCCCGGAACTTCAAGAGCGCCATAGGCCGGGGCAAAAAGATGCTTTCTCCCATGATATTCGCCGGCGGGGTGGCCGCGAACGCCGGCATGGTGCGGGCCTTCAGGGAAGTAATGGAGACCGGGGATGACTTGACAGTGCCGGAGCATTTTCCCGTTCTCACGGCGGCGGGCGCGGCGATTTACGCGAAGGCCAGGGGGGACATCCGGGCATTCGGGGGGGCGGAGAAAGTGCGCGCGCACCTGAAGGTTTCCCGATACAAAGGCGAGGGCTTGGCGCCGCTTCTGGCGGACGAGAAGTTCCTCATACGCTCAAGCCCTCTCTCCGAGGTGGTTAAAATCGAAGGCAATGGAAAAATCGACGCATATCTCGGAGTGGATATAGGTTCGATAAGCACGAACGTGGTCGTCATAGACGAGGAAAAGCGAGTGCTCTCGAAGCGCTATCTGATGACCGCCGGCAGACCTCTGGAAGCGGTGCGCAGGGGCCTGAGGGAAGTCGGCGCTGAGATAGGGGACAGGATCACAATAAAAGGCGCCGGGACGACAGGCTCCGGGCGTTACATGATTGCCGATTTCATAGGCGCGGACATCGTTAAAAACGAGATTACCGCGCAGGCCACGGCGGCGGCGGACATCGACCCGTCTGTGGACACGATATTCGAGATAGGCGGCCAGGACTCGAAGTTCATAAGTCTTCGGGGCGGGGTCGTGGTGGATTTCGAGATGAACAAGGTATGCGCGGCAGGCACCGGGTCGTTTCTGGAGGAG